>NZ_JBHYVB010000039.1:0-56736 GCF_042750115.1 Streptomyces sp. NPDC059455 | reverse complement strand
GCCCCGCTCCGCCCCGCCGGCGGGCGCGGCGGGGTGTGAGGCCGCGCCGGTGCCTCCCTCAGCCCCAATCTGAGGGGGGCGGGGGGGGGGGGGGGCCACCGCGGTCCGTCGAGTGTTCCTGACCGGTGAGGTTCGTGGGGCGTGCCGGGCCGCGGCGGCGCTCGCCGGGGCCGGGGGCTCAGGCGTCCGGAGCCGGGGTGAAACGTACCGGCAGTCGCCGCAGCCCGCGCAGCATCAGGCTGGGCCGCCAGGCGAGCTCGGCCGGATCGGCGTCCAGGGCCAGCTCGGGGCAGCGCTCCAGCAGGGCCCGGAAGGCGATGGCCCCTTCGAGCCTGGCCAGCGGGGCGCCCAGGCAGTGGTGGACGCCGTGTCCGAAGGCGAGATGGCCGCGCGGTGCGCGCCGGATGTCGAAGCGGTCCGGCTCGGCGAAGCGCCGGGGGTCGCGCGACCCGGCGGCCAGGACGACCCCCACCGGCTCCCCGGCCGGAATGGACGTGCCCGCGATCTCCACCGGCTCCCTGGTGAAGCGGAACGCGGCGCTCTCCACCGGGCCGTCGTAGCGCAGCATCTCCTCGATCGCGCCGTCCAGCAGCGACCAGTCGGCGCGCAGCGCGGCCAGCTGCTCGGGGTGGCGGAGCAGGGCGAGGGTGCCGCTGGAGATCAGGTTGGCGGAGGTCTCGTAGCCCGCGACCAGCAGCACGAACGTCATGCCGAGCATCTCCTCGTCGGAGAGCGCGTCACCGCCCCCGTCCATGGTGCGGACCAGGGCGCTGAGCAGATCGTCGCCGGGGCCGCGGCGCTTGGCCTCGATGAGCTCCGCGAAGTAGCCCGTCAGGGCCTGGGCGGCGGCACCGGCTGCCTCCGGGCGGGTCAGGTCGGTGCTCTCGAGATACCAGTCGTGGAACGCCTTGCGATCCGTCTCCGGCACCCCCAGCAGCTCGCAGATGACGGCCAGGGGCAGCGGCAGCGCGTAGTCCTCGACGAGATCGGCCCGGCCCAGCGGGGCCATCGCGTCCAGCAGTTCGTCCGCGATCTGCCGGACGCGGGGACGCAGGGCCTCGATCCGGGCCGGGGTGAAGGCGCGGGCCACCAGCCCCCGCAGCCGGGTGTGGTGCGGCGGGTCGGTCTGCACCATGTTCCGCCCGATGGCATTGCCGCCGTCGTCCTGCCACGCGGCCGAGTGACGGACGTCATTGCTCAGCCGGGGATCGGTCAGCGCGGCGCGGGCCTCCTCATGGCCGACGACGAGCCAGAACTCACCGGAGGTGTCGGTGCGCACCCGGTGGACCGGGCCCCGCTCCCGCAGACGTGCGTAGACCGGATACGGGTTGACGACGAAATCCGCGCCGAGCGCGGACAGATCCTGGGGCATGTGATCCCCTCAGTCGGTCGGCGGCTTCCCCCGAAGCCAGAACCGGGGATCGTTCCCCGCTCTGGCGATGATCTTAACACCTAACCGGAGAGATTCCCCCGGTTAGTGTTAGGGTTGCGGGCCATGGGCAGCCGTGTGGAGAAAGAGACACCGTTGCGCCGAGACGCACGGCGCAACCGCGAGATGCTGATAGCTGCCGCCCGGGAGATCTACACGGATCAGGGTGTGGACGCCCCGCTCGACGACATCGCCCGTCGGGCCGGAGTCGGCAGCGCCACCCTTTACCGGCGCTTCGCCGGCCGGGCGGAACTCATCGAGGCGGTATTCGGCGATTCCCTTCGGGACATTCTGCGGGCCGCCGAGGAGGCCCGCTCCGCGACCGACGCCTGGGCCGGGCTCACAGCCTACCTGGAGCGCATCTTCGGGCTCCTCGCCGCCGACCGGGGCACCAACGACCTGATGACCACCGGCATCCAGGGCGTCCCCTCGCTCGACGCGCTCCGTGAGGAGAACCACAAGACGCTCGACGACCTTCTGGGCCGCGCCCAGAAGCAGGGCAAAGTCCGGCCGGACGCCACCGCGGAGGACCTGCAGTTCATGCTGGCCGCGCTCGGCCGCGCGGTCCCCGGCTCGACCGTGGCCGCGCCGCAGGCGTGGCGCCGCTATCTGGCCCTGCTGCTCGACGGGCTGCGCCCCGAGGGGTCCCATCCGCTCCCGGCCCCGTCGCTCACCCCGGACCAGCTCAACGCCGCCATGCTCCAGCTCGGCAAGGTACGGCGACCGCGCACGGGCCGCGCCGACTAGGGGGTCGCCTCCGGGGCGGGGTGTGTCACCACAGCGGCCGGGTGAAGTATGTCGCCCGCCTACATATCCGAGCCGAACTGCGCATTTCTACGGTGTGGCAACACAGAACCGTCCCCGCACCCCGCTCGGAAGTGGTGACCCATGCCCACCCCGGATTCCCCGGCCTCCGCTCCCCCGACCCCACCCGGCTCACTGCGCCGTATCGTCGCCGCGAGCCTGATCGGCACCACCATCGAGTGGTACGACTTCTTCCTCTACGGCTCGGCCGCCGCGCTCGTCTTCAACAAGCTCTTCTTCCCGGACTCCGACCCGCTCGTCGGCACGCTGCTGTCGTTCCTGACCTACGCGGTCGGCTTCGCCGCCCGGCCGGTCGGTGCCCTGGTGTTCGGCCACTACGGCGACCGGCTCGGCCGTAAGAAGCTGCTGATCCTGAGTCTGCTGATGATGGGCGGCGCAACCTGCGCCATCGGGCTGCTGCCCACCCACGCCACGGTCGGCTCGGCGGCGCCCGTACTGCTCACCGCGCTGCGTCTGCTCCAGGGGTTCGCGCTGGGCGGCGAATGGGGCGGGGCGGTGCTGCTGGTGTCGGAGCACGGGGACCCGCGGCGGCGCGGGTTCTGGGCGTCCTGGCCGCAGACCGGCGCCCCCGCGGGGCAGCTGCTGGCCACCGGGGTGCTCTCCGCGCTGACGGCCACGCTCTCCGACGACGCCTTCGAGTCATGGGGCTGGCGGGTGCCGTTCCTGCTCTCGGGGGTGCTGGTACTGGTCGGCTTGTGGATTCGTCTCTCTGTCGATGAATCGCCGGTCTTCAAGGCCGCGCTGGCCCGGGCCGAGGCCCGTAAGGCGGCCGCGGGCGGGGAGGAGGACGCCACCGAGAAGATGCCGCTGGTGGCGGTCCTGCGCGACCACTGGCGGGATGTGCTGATCGCCATGGGCGCGCGGATGGCCGAGAACATCAGCTACTACGTCATCACCGCCTTCGTCCTCGTCTACGCGACCTCCGACGACGTGGGCCTCGGCAAACAGACCGCGCTCAACGCCGTACTGATCGCCTCGGCCGTGCACTTCGCGGTCATCCCGGCCTGGGGCGCGCTGTCGGACCGGGTCGGGCGCCGCCCGGTGTACCTCCTGGGCGCGGTGGGCGTGGGCGCGTGGGCCTTCCCGTTCTTCCTCCTCATCGACACCAAGGGCTTCCCGGCCCTGGTGCTCGCCGTGACGGTCGGGCTGGTCTTCCACGGGGCGATGTACGCGCCCCAGGCGGCCTTCTTCTCCGAGATGTTCGCGACCCGGATGCGGTATTCGGGGGCGTCGATCGGTGCGCAGTTCTCGTCCGTCGCGGCCGGTGCGCCCGCCCCGCTCATCGCCACCGCACTGCTGGCCGACTACCACAGCGCCACGCCGATCGCCCTCTATGTGATCGCGGCCGCCCTGCTCACCCTGGTGGCCGTGGGCGTCGCCAAGGAGACCCGGGACCGCGATCTGGCCGCCGTCGAACCGACCTCGGCCCCCTCCCCCGGGTCGGCGACGGAGGCGGCGAAGCGCACGGCCCGTTCGGCCTCGCCCCAGTAGCCACGGCCGAGGCTCAGCAGCCCACGGCCGAGGCAGCAGCCCATGGCCGAGGTCAGGCGGAGCAGCCGCCCATGGCCGAGGTCAGGCGGTGCAGCCGCAGGGCGAGCTGGATCTCCAGGGAGCGGGCGGGCGACTGCCAGTCGGGGCCGAGCAGCCGCCCGACCCGCTCCAGCCGCTGCGCCACCGTGTTGACGTGCACGTGGAGGGCGTCCTTCGTACGGGCCGGGCTCATCCCGCCGGCGAAGTACGCGTCGAGCGTGCGGATCAGCTCGGTGCCGCGCCGCTCGTCGTAGTCGATGACGGCGCCCACGGTGCGGTGCACGAAGTCCTGGACGCCGGTGCCGTCCGGGGCACCCTCGCGAGTCCCGGCCAGCAGCAGACCGAGGAAGCCGAAGTCCTCGGCGGCGGCTCCCTGTCCGGCCCGACCCAGCACCCGAAGGGCGGCCAGACAGCGCCGCGCCTCGACGTAGCCCGCGGCGACCTCCCCGGGCCGTGCGGCGGGCGCGGGAACGGGCGCGGAGGCGCCCACGGTGACCACGGCGTGCGCGGCGGTGCCCAGCTGCCGGGCGGTGCGGCGGGCGAGGGCGTCGGCGGTGTCGCCGTCAGCGAGCGGCAGCAGCAGGACGGTGCCGCCGTCGCGGGGGGCGGCCAGACCGTGCCGGGTGGCCGCCAGATGGGACGCGGCGGCCCACAGCCGCCGACGGCCCGCGGCGTCCTCGGCGGGCGCGCCGCCGGACGTGCTGGACGTGCTTCCGGGCCCGCTTCCGTGTGTGGTGCCGTGCGTGGCGTCGTGTGCGTTGCCGGTGCCGGTGCCGGTGCCGGTGCCGGTGGCGTGTGTGTTGCCGGTGCCGGTGGTGGGTGTGCCCATGCCCGGGGCCTCGATGCCCGCCGCGAGCACCACATGGGGCGTGTCCAGGTCCGCCTGGAGCCGCGCGGCGCGCTCGCGCAGCAGCCGGGGCTCGCGGTCGGGTGCGTCGAGGAGGTCGTCCAGGAGCTCGCCGCGCACCCGCTGTTCGGCCTCGCCCGCGGAGCGGCGGGCGAGCTGCAGCAGCGAGGTGACCATCGCCGCGCGCTCCAGGGTGCGCTGGTCCACGGGGTCGAGCCGGGGGTGGCCGCGCAGCACGAGCGCGCCGAGCAGTTCGCCGCCCGCCGAGACCGCGGCGACCCAGTCCTCCTCGCCGTCGCGCACCGCGTGGCCGTCGGCCCGGGACCGGTCGACGGCCGCCGCGGGCGCCTCGTCGGCCTCGAGGAACTCCACGGAGCCGCTGAGCACCTCGGCCACGGCGTCGGCCACGGCGTGCACCCCGCCACCGCGGAGCACCAGCTCGGTGAGCCGGTCGTGGACGTCTGAGGCGCGCTCGATGACCCGGCTGCGGTCCCGGATGATCTCGTTGGCGGCCTCCAGCTCGGCGAGCGTCGTACGGGTCTCGGCGAGGAGATGGGCGGTGTCGATGGCCACCGCCGCGTGGGCGGCGAACGAGCCGACCAGCGCGATCTGCTCGCGTTCGAACACCCGGGCCCGGCGGTCGGCCGCGAACAGCACCCCGATGACACCGCTGCCGAGCAGCAGCGGCACCCCGAGGATGGCGACGAGCCCCTCGTCCCTGACGCCCGCGTCGATGGTGTGAGTGTGCTGGAAGCGAGGATCGTGAAAGTAGCTCTCGGTCACGTAAGGGCGGGCGGTCTGGGCCACCAGACCGCCCAGCCCCTCCCCCATGCCGAGCCGCAGCTGCTGGAACCGGGCCGAGACCGAACCGTCGGTGACCCTCATATAGGTGTCACCGGCCGTCGGGTCGTTGAGCGTCAGATAGGCCACCTCGGTGCCCAGCAGGGAGCGGGCGCGCTGCACGATGGCCTGGAGCACCGCGTCCAGGTCGCGCAGCCCCGCCAGGTCGTGGGCGGTCTCGAAGAGCGCGGACAGCTCGGCCTCGCGGCGCCGTCGCCCCTCCAGCTCACCGCGCACCCGCAGGGCGAGCAGCTTGGCGGCCTCCAGGGCCGCCAGCCGGTCGGCCGGGGCCTTGTCGGCGCGGGCGCGCAGCACCGGGCGCTCGTACGCCTCGGCGGGCGCGCCGCGTGCGAGTAGTTCCAGGTAGGGGTTCTCCGGCCGGTCGTCGGGCATGGGCACAGGCATACTCCCGCCGGGCGCGGCGGCGCCAGCCGTAAGGCGGCCCGGTGTCTTGTCGACGGGGCGGCCGGGCAATAGGCGATCCGGTGGCTGAGCCAATGAGCCACCGTCCGGTGATGGCTCAGCCAATCGCCCACCGTCCGCCAGTGGCTCAGCCAATCCGGCACCATCCACCAGTGGCTCGGCCAATCCGCTTTCATGGTCCAGTGGCTGAGCCAATCGGCCATCGAACGCCGGTGACCGATCCGATGGGCCGCTCAGTGGGCGGTCCATCCGCCGTCCATGCTGAGCGAGGCCCCGGTGATGAAGGACGTGTGCGGGCCGCTGAGGTACGCGACGGCCTCGGCGACCTCCTCGGGCTCGACCAGCCGCTTGACCGCCGCGTCGGCCAGCATCACCTCGGAGACCACCCGCTCCGGGGAGATCCCGTGGGCCTCGGCCTGGTCGGCGATCTGCCGCTCGACGAGCGGGGTGCGCACATAGCCGGGGTTGACACAGTTGGAGGTCACCCCGTGCTCCGCGCCCTCCAGGGCGGCGACCTTGGAGAGCCCTTCCAGACCGTGTTTGGCGGCCACATAGGCCGACTTGTACGGGGAGGCGCGCAGCCCGTGCACCGAGGAGATGTTCACGATCCGGCCCCAGCCCTGGGCGTACATGTGCGGCAGCGCGCCGCGCACCAGCCGGAAGGGGGCCTCGAGCATCACGGTGAGCACCCGGGAGAAGACCTCGGGCGGAAAGTCCTCGATGGGCCGGACGAGTTGGAGCCCGGCGTTGTTGACCAGGATGTCGGTGCCCGCGGCGGCCCGCTCGGCGGCGTCGAGGTCGGTGAGGTCCAGGCGGTGGGCCTCGACCGGGCCGGGCAGTCCGGAGGCCGCGGCGACCAGGTCGGTGAGGCCCTCGGCGTCCAGGTCGACGGCCCGCACCCGCGCCCCGGCGGCGGCCAGCCGCAGTGTGCAGGCCCGGCCGATGCCCCCGGCGGCGCCCGTGACGAGTGCGGTACGGCCGGAGAGATCGAGGCCGCCGGACGGCCGTGGGTCCGGGCCTGGTGTGGTGGACGCGCTCATGAGGGGCACATTAGGCAGCCGTCGGGCCCGGACCGATGTGGGGGCGGCACATACTTCACTCCCCGACGATGGGCTCGAACCATGTCGGGCCGTCCTCGATCGCCTGCTTGATCCGGGACAGGGAGAAGTCCTCCATCTCGGGCAGCGCGTCGAGCGGGAACCAGCCGACGTCCAGCGACTCGTCGTCGTTCACCCGCGCCTCGCCGCCGACCGCGCGGCAGCGGAAGCAGACGTCCACGAACTGGCACTTGTCGTCGTTGGGGTAGGTCACCGGCGCCAGGGTCCGTACGAGCACGATGCGTTCGGGGACACAGCGCACCGCGGTCTCCTCCTCGACCTCGCGGACCACCGCCGTGGCCGGCTGCTCACCGGGTTCGGGGATGCCGCAGATGATGGTCCAGCGGCCGTTGTCGGCCCGGCGGCCCAGCAGCACCCGGTCCTGGTCGTCGAAGACCACGGCGCTCACGCCCGGCAGATAGAGCAGTTCATGACCGATGGAGGCCCTGAGGTCACGGATGAAGTCGGGGGTCGGCATGGGCCGAGGGTATCGGGCGGAAACGGGGGCGCGCGCGGCGGCCGTACGGCGCCCTCCACGGCGGGCGTTTCACCACCGACTCATCGTTTCTGCGCACCATATACACATTCCTTACGACAAGCGCTACGGTTTCGGGTGTCATGGCTCGCGCGACGGCCGTAAGGGCGTCGGCGCGGTGCCCGTCACGACGGGGGGTCGGCGGGATGACGTCATCAGTGGTGGAGCCTGTCGTGCAGGACCACGGCCGACCGGCCGACGGCTGCGCGAACGCGTCCGATATCGCGGGGGTTCTGATCCTGGCCGGTTGCGCCGTATGGGCGCTGATCGCGGCCATGGGGCGGCCGGCCCGCCCCGAGGGAGTCCTGCTGGCGGTGTTGGCGGTGGCCGCCGGGTACGCCTGCGGCCGGATCGCCGGATCGCTGCTGCCGGTCGCCGGGGCGGCGGCCGCCGGGCTCGCGGGGTTCGGCCTGGCCTGTACCTCGCCGTACGGGCTCAGCGGCCATGAGGGGCCGGGCGCGGCCCAGCTCACCCTGGCCACGGGCGCGGTCTGCTGCGCGGCCTGGGCCGCCCCGCGGGTCCTCCGCCCGGCGCTGGGGCTACCGGCCGCGGCGATCACGCTCACGGCCGTGGTGGGCGGCTCGACGGTCGGCTGGGTGGCGAGCGGCGCCGTCCTGGTGTGCTCGCTCATCGCCGCCCGGCCGCGGCGGCGGCTGCCGACGCTCGCCGCGTGCGCGCTGATCGCGGCGGTCGCGGTCGGCGGCACCTGGGCGGTGGCCAAGGGCTCGGTCCCGGGCGGGCTGCCGTCCGCCCTGCGCGCCCATCTGACCGAGCACCGGATCCGGCTGTGGCAGGACGCCGCCCGTATCGAGGGGACGGATCCGCTGCGCGGCGCGGGCCCGGACCGCTTCGGCGAGCTGAGCCCCGCGGTGGCCCAGCCGCTGGGCCCGGAAGCCAAGCCGCATTCGGCGCCGCTGCAGCAGGCGGCCGGTCAGGGGCTGCCGGGGGTGGCCCTGCTGGGCGCGGCCTTCGGCTGGATGCTCCACGCCCTGTGGCGCTCCCCGCGCCCCACTCCCGTGGTCCTTACGGCGGCCGCGACCCTCACGGCCCTGGCCGTCGAGTCCTGTCTGGGCAACGCCCTCAGCTTCTCCCAGATCACCGCGGGAGCGGGCCTCCTCGCCGGACTGGCGACCGCCCGCCGCCTGGACGACGGCCCGGGAGTGGTGCCATGAGCGAGCGCCGGCGCCCCCGGAAGGGAACGCATCCCCCGAAAGAGGGGAACGGGGATCGGCTAGACCTGGGAGGTGCGGGCCGCGATCAGCCGCAGCCGGTCGCGGATGGCCCGGACCGCCGCCTCCGCGTCGTCCACCGTGACCGTGAAGACGCGGCCGTCCCCGAGGCGGACCACCACGCCCTCGCCCCGGCGCACCACCACGGCGGTGCCCTTCTCGGGGCGCCAGCGGTAGCCCCAGCCGCCCCACTGGCAGGGGGTGACCTTACGGACCACATCGGCGTCGACCACGTCGCTGAGCGGAATGCGGCGCCGTGGGAGCCCCATATGGCCGCAGCGGATCTCGAGCACCTCGTCGTCGACCCGTACCGCCACATGGACGAAGGCGAGGGTGCCGAAGAGCATCAGCAGTCCGGCGGCGACGCAGCCGATGACGGCCATCAGGAGCGGGGCGATGCCCGAGCCCCAGGGCGAGTCGACGGCGAGGTCGACACCGAGCGCCAGGCACGCGGCGCCCGCCACGGCCAGCAGCCACTGCACGCGATTGTGGGCGCGTCCGATCCAGACCGCGGGCGGCTGCCCGTGGGCGCTCGGCTCTCCGTGGTCGTGGTGCCTCATGGTTGGCAGCGTACTCACCTTCCGGCACCACGGCAGCGGGGCGGGTGAATCCGCTGGTGAGGAGCGTTTCGGTCAGCTCACCGCAGGAGGCACCGCTGTCAAGCGCGCGTCGGGGCGACGGGGGCCAGCAGCACGCCTTCGGCGTAGGTCAGGGCGACCTCCGGCAGGGTGGCCTCGTCTCCGCTGAGGATGACGGTCAGACCACCCGGGGGGACCGGGCCGTCCGGCGGGAAGGGGTCGGCGCCGATCCGGCGCAGGGCCTGGGCGGCGACGGCCCCGGCCGAGCCGTGGAGGACGATCGGCGGCGCGTCAGGCCGCTGTACGGCGGTCCGGATGCGGTCGGCGACGAGTTCGTAATGGGTGCAGCCCAGGACGACGGTCGTGACATCGCGCGGGGTGCGGGCCGCCGCGGCGGCCACCGCGGCGTCGATCCCCTCGTCGTCGGCGTGCTGCACCGCGTCCGCGAGCCCCGGGCACGGCACCTCGGTCACCTCGACGCCGTCCGCGAAGTCACGGATCAGTCCGCGCTGGTACGGGCTGCCGGTGGTGGCCGGGGTGGCCCAGATCGCGATCGGCCCTCCCCCGGCCGCCGCGGGCTTGATGGCTGGCACGGTGCCGACGATCGGCAGCCCGGGCTCCAGCTCGGCGCGCAGCGCGGGCAGGGAGTGGACGGAGGCGGTGTTGCAGGCGACGATCAGCGCGTCGGGGCGGTGTGCGGCGGCGGCCCGGGCGCAGCCCAGGGCCAGCTCGGTGACGTTCTCGGGGGTGCGCGGGCCCCACGGCATGGTCGCGGGGTCGGAGGAGAGGACGAGATCGGCGTCCGGTCGCAGTCGGCGCATCGCGGCGGCGGTGGGCAACAGTCCGATTCCGGAGTCCATAAGCGCGATCTTCACCCGGTCACTTTAATGGATCGGTCCGGTGCGCCCGGCGGCCGGGCACACCTTCGGGCAGACTTCGGCGGGTGAGCGCGCTGATGTGGATCGCCGCCGGTTCGTTGGCCGCATGGCTGTGGCTGCTGCTTGGCCAGGGCTTCTTCTGGCGTACGGACGTACGGCTGCCCCGGACCGGCCCGGACGGCTCGGGGCCGCCGGAGCCGGACGGGTTCGGGCCACCGGAACCCGCGGTGTGGCCCTCGGTGGCCGTCGTGGTGCCCGCCCGGGACGAGTCCGCCGTGCTTCCCGCCAGTCTGCCCTCGCTGCTCGCCCAGGACTACCCGGGGCCGGCGGAGATCTTCCTGATCGACGACGGCAGCTCGGACGGCACCGGAAAGCTGGCCCGTGAACTGGCCGACGAACACGGCGGGCTGCCGCTGACCGTCGATTCCCCCGGCGAGCCGGGCCCCGGCTGGACCGGCAAGCTGTGGGCGGTGCGGCACGGCATGGCGCTCGCCACGACCCGCCTCGCCGCGGACCGTGCGGACCGTAGGGACACGGACGGTGCGGACCGTAAGGGCGAGGACGGCCGGGACGCGGACCGTAAGGACGACGGCGGCGTGGACTACCTGCTGCTGACGGACGCCGATATCGCCCATGAGCCGGACTCCCTGCGGGAGTTGGTGCGCGCGGCCGAGGCGAACGGGCTGGATCTGGTCTCCCAGATGGCGCGGCTGCGCGTGGTGACCTACTGGGAGCGGCTGATCGTGCCCGCCTTTGTCTACTTCTTCGCGCAGCTGTACCCCTTTCGGTGGGTCAACCGGCCCCGGGGGCGCACCGCGGCGGCCGCGGGCGGCTGTGTGCTGCTGCGCCGGGAGGCGGCCGAACGGGCCGGGGTCCCGGAGGCGATCCGGCAGGCGGTCATCGACGACGTGGCGCTGTCCCGCGCGGTGAAACGGTCCGGCGGACGGATCTGGCTGGGGCTGGCCGACCGGGTCGACAGCGTGCGGCCGTATCCGCGGCTGGGCGAGCTGTGGCGGATGGTCTCGCGCAGCGCGTACACCCAGCTGCGCCACAACCCGCTGGTGTTGCTGATGACGGTCGCGGGGCTGGCGGTGGTGTATCTCGTGCCGCCCGCGGCCGTGGTCGCCGGGGTGCTGACGGGGCGTCCCGGGCCGTCAGCGCTGGGCGCCGCCGCCTGGGCGCTGATGGCGGGCAGCTACATCCCGATGCTGCGCTACTACCGGCAGACGCTGTGGCTGGCGCCGCTGCTGCCCCTGACGGCCCTTCTCTATCTGCTGATGACCGTGGACTCGGCGGTGCGGCACCACCTGGGGCAGGGCGCGGCCTGGAAGGGGCGCACCTACGCCCGCCCCAGCGCCGCGCCCTGACGGCCGCGCCCCGTACACCGTGGTTTTACTTGCGGCCGGGGGTCCAGTTCATGCCCCAGTTGTAGGCGTGGTCGAGGGTGCGCTGCGGGCTGGTGCCGCGCTGCGGCACCAGATAGCGGGCCTCGCGCTGCACGACGAGCTCGCCGCCGGTGTTGGTGATGAGCGCGAGCGCGCAGACCGGGGACGGGACGGTGCACTCGTCGAGCGAGAAGTCGATCGGGGCGCCGAACTGCGGCTGCAGGGTGACCGTGGCGTGGAGGTTGGCGAAACTGCGGGCGCCCTCGTAGATGGTCACGAAGATCAGGATCCGGCGGAACAGCTTCTGGTGGTCGAGGTTGATGGTGAGGTTCTCACCGGCCGCCCGGGCGCCGGTCCGGTCGTCGGCGTCCAGGTGGATGAAGGGCGGCTGGTGCAGCGAGCCGAAGGAGTTGCCGAGCGCCTGGACCACGCCCTTGCTGCCGTCGGCGAGTTCGAACAGCGCCCCCAGGTCGAGATCGAGGTCGTTGTGCATGGCCATGGCCCGGCCCAGCTTGGAGGCCCACCCCGAGAACTGCTTGTGGACCTGCCAGTTGAGGTTGACCCGCATGGTGCCTGAGGTGCCGCCCTGCTTGGTGAGCGAGACGGAGGGCGCCTCCTTCGTCAGGGTGACCTTGCTGAGGCTCACCGGCGCCGCGGCGGGCGTGGGGGCCGGGGCGGCCGGTGCGGTGGGCGGGGGCGGCGGCAGGGGCGTGGAGACGGCCGTGGGCGTCGGAGGCGGGTACGCCCCGGCCGGCGGGCCGGACGGCGGCGCGGGGGCCGCGTACGGGTTCTGCGTCGCGTACGGGTTCTGCCCGGGGTTCGGCGGGGCGGCGGGGGCCGGAGCCGGGGCGGCGGGCTGAGCCGGCGCCTGCTGCGGCTCGTCGACCGAGATGCCGAAGTCCGTGGCGAGCCCCGCAAGACCGCTCTGGTACCCCTGGCCCACCGCGCGGAACTTCCAGGCGCCCTGCCTGCGGTACAGCTCGCCGAGGACGAAGGCGGTCTCGACCGTGGCGTCCTCGCTGTCGAAGCGGGCGATCTCCGCACCGCCCGCCGCGTTCAGCACCCGGATGTTCAGACCGGGGATCTGGCCGAACGTTCCGCCATCGGCCGAGGCCGCGAGGACCACGGTGTCGACGGCGGGCTCGACCCGGGCGAGGTCCACCGAAAGGGTGTCGGTCACGGTGTCACCCGCGGTCCGCTTCCCCTCGTGGCGCACCGCGCCGGAGGAGTGCGCCGCCTGGTTGTAGAACACGAAGTCCCCGTCGGACCTGACCTTTCCGGACACCAGCAGCAGCGCCGAGGCGTCCACGTCCGGTGCCCCCGGTCCGGCGCGCCAGCCGAGCTCGATCCGCACCGCTTCAGCCGGTACTGGCGTGTTACCGCCCTTGCGCATCGCCATTTCCGTCCCCCTGCCTTTCTGTTCGTTCAGATCGGGCCGCTCGGCCGCACAGCGCGGACGACGGGTGGCTACCCGCTGAAAACGCGCTCTTTACACGATCTCAACGTACCCTGACGACCGATTTTCCCGGGTTCGCTCGGATTGGGGATCCACGGCCACTCCGAACACTGAAAACAACCCTCCTACCGGACTCCCCAATCAGCACATGGTGGGCTTAACTTATGGTCTATGACCTCCCCCCGCAGCACTTACGGTGGCGGCTACTACTCCTCGCCGTCCTTCCCGGACACCCCCATCTACGACAGTCTTGTCGCCGAGCGGGGGACACCGCAGATCGCGCCCATCAGGGTGCCGTCGGCCTATGACACCGGAAGTCATCTTCCGGCGCTGCCCTCGGCGCTCCCCGCGCTGCCGGCCGCCCCCTCCCCGCAGCCCATGCACCAGGGGTACCAGCAGCACGCGCCGCAGCCCACCGGCCTGCAGCAGGCGCACTCGCCCTACATCCCGCCGCAGCCGACGGGACCGCGGGGCTACCCGGGCGCCCAGCAGCCGCAGACGCAGCGCCCCGCGCCGGCCTCGCCGATGGGGTACGAGGCGATGCGCCCGGCCATGACGCGTCCGGTCGCGCCTCGCCCGGCCGCGCCCGCGCCCGCGCCTTCTCCGTACGACGACCCTTACGGGCGTCAGCAGTACCCGGGCGGCCGGGCACCGCAGCCGGGAGGCGGCTACTGACACACGTCGGGAGGTGATGCGACCGGGCGTGCCCGGTCGTGGGAAGGTCCGGGCCGGATGGGGTATCCCCGTCCGGCCCCTGATTCGTTGTGAGGGCCGTCCGCGCCCGATTTATGAGGGCCGTTCGGCCCCTCCCCGGCGGCGGGGCGCACCGCGATGCTGGACCGAGCAGTTCCGCGAGCCATCTCCACCACCGGGGGTGGGCAGCCGGGCTCTCACTCCACTGCGGTGATGAGCATGTCGACCGGTCCCGCCCCGTTCGGCGTGGGGCGCGGGGCCGGAAGGGGACCGGTCTCGCGCTCCACGCGAAACGCACGCGGCCACCGTGGCGGCCACCGTAAGGGCGTCATCCGGATGCCCGCACCGGGCGTCGTCCACGGGCTCACTGACCCGCTTCGCGCTCCTTGATCCGCTCGGCGATCACCGCGGCCTGGATCCGTCGGCCCACGCCCAGCTTGGACAGGATCGAGGAGATGCGGTTCTTGACGGTCTTCTCGGCCAGGAACAGCCGCTCGGCGATCTGCCGGTTGGTCAGTCCGTCGCCGATGAGCTGGAGGATCTCCCGCTCCCGCGGGGACAGCTTCTCCAGTTCCACGGGCCCGCTGGGCGCGGGGCCGCGCAGCCGGGCCATCACCCGGGAGGTGGCGCCGGGGTCGAGCATGGAGCGGCCCTCGGCCACGGTGCGTACCGCCGACACCAGGTCGGACCCGTTGATCTGCTTGAGCACATAGCCCGCGGCCCCGGCCATGATGGCGTCGAACAGCGCCTCGTCGTCGTCGAAGGACGTCAGCATCAGACAGGCGAGGTCGGGGAGCCGGGCCCGCAACTCCCGGCAGACCTCGATCCCTTCGTGGTCCCCGCCCTCGCCCGAGGAGCCGAGCCGTACGTCGAGCACCGCGACGTGTGGCCGTACGGCGGGGGCGCGGGCGATCGCCTCACGGGCGTTGGCCGCCTCGCCGACCACCTTCAGATCGGATTCGGCGTCGAGCAGATCACGTAGTCCGCGCCGCACCACCTCGTGGTCGTCGAGCAGAAAGACCCCGATGGGGCCGTCGGGGTCGGCTGTCTGGGGCACGGCCTCTCCTCCATGGCGCGCGGGTCGCCGGTCGCGATCCGGCTGCCCAGCTTTACGTTCTGGCGCGGGGAAGCGTAAGGGGCCATTCGGCCCTCGGGCCGCCCGCTACACCTCCGGCCCGGTCATGGCGAGATTCCGCCCGCGTAGGGCCCGTACAGATCCAGCAACCGGGTGCGGGCGCTCTGCAGCCGGCGCCCGATCACCTGGGCGCAGGCCAGCGCGAGGGCATAGCCGAGCTCCGGGTCCTCGTCGCACAGCCGGCGCACCACCTCGGCGTTGAATTCGTGCGCCCGCACCGGGCTGAGCGCCTCCGCGCCCAGGTGCCAGGTGTCCGGCGGGAAGAGCCAGGACCAGCCGATGAGCTCTCCGGGGCCGAGGGTCTCGATCACGGCGGCCCGCCGCCCCGGGACATGCAGATCGAGGGTGACCGCGCCGGTGCGGATGATCCAGAAACGGTCGGCCTTACGGCCTTCCTCGAAGATGCGGCCGCCCGAGGGGAAGGACACATCGTGGGCGAGCGCCATCAGCCGCTCACGGTGTTCGGTCTTCAGCGCGCTCAGCAGTCCCATCATGACCTCACTCTGCCGTCTCCTCTCCCCCCTCGCCCCTCGGCGGTCACTGTGCGTACGGCCTGTGCGCACGAGAGGCAGTCGATCCAAACCGATACACCGTCGATCGGCTATCGCTTCACCCTTACCCATTTCCGGTCACGTTTCCGATATGACACGTCATTCGTGGTCGTCGTGCCCGATGAGACCCCGCTCCCCGTACCCTCGGCTGCTTCACCGACCCTGTGTTGTCGCTCGTACTCGTCACCAAACGGGAGGCACTGGTGCTAGCCGACCCTCGTCGTCGGTCCGCCGATCGAGCCGGAGAACACCTGCTCCACCGTCATTTCACCGCCGACGAGCTGCCCCGGCTGCGGGTGCAGGTCGAGGAGTGCGCGGCCTGGGCCGGGCTCAGCGAGACCCGTCGCGGGGACTTCGTGCTGGCCGTGGACGAGATCGCCAACAACGCCATCGAGCACGCGGGCGGCACCGGATCCCTGCTGCTGCGGCGGATCGGCGACGAGCTGGAGTGCCGGATCAGCGACTCCGGGCCCGGCTTCTCCGAGGACGTCATCCCGCGGATCCTGCCAGGGCTGGACGGCGCGACGAGCGGCCGCGGACTGTGGCTGACCCAGCTGGTCACCGACCGGCTGGTGATCAGCGCGGGGGCGGTGGGCGCCGTGGTGACGCTGGCCATGCGGCTGCGCTGAGTGAGCCGCCGGACTCCCTCGGCGACCGCTTCGGCGAGACAATGGGAAGGGACATTCCCAGGTGCCGGCAGGAGAGGCGGTGGGCACGGTGGAGCTTCCCGTGGTGGTCGGGGTCGACGGTTCGGACGCCGCCTCGGACGCACTGGACTGGGCGGCCGAGATGGCCGGGCGCCGCGGGCTGCCGCTGCGCGTCGTCCACGCCTCGCTGTGGGAGCGGTACGAGGGCTACATCCCCGGAACGGCCGCCGACCGCCCCGCCGAGCGGCTCCACAGCGAGGCGGTGCTGGCCACGGCGGCCGAGCGGGCCGGGCGGCGGGTGCCGGCCCTGAAGGTGATGACCGACCTGGCGGCGGACGACGCGGTGACCGCCCTGCTGCGCGCCGGGAAGAGCGCCGAGGCGCTGGTGGTCGGCTCGCGCGGCCGCGGCGAGTTCGCCTCGCTGCTGCTCGGCTCGGTCGGACTGGGCATCGCGGCCCGCGCCCAGTGCCCGGTGGTCGTGGTGCGCGGCCGCCCGGAGAACGTGCGCGGCGCGATGAACCGGGTGGTGGTGGGGATCGCCGAGCGTGAGCGCCCGGGCGAGCAGGAGCCCGCGCCGCCCTCCGCCGCCGTCGCGTTCGCCCTCCGCGAGGCGCGGCTGCGCGGCGGTGAGCTGGAGGCCGTGCACGCCTGGCGCTGCGCGGGCCCGGAGGACCACACGAGGCCCGGGGAGCACGCGAGGCCCGGGAACCACGGCGGGCGTGGGAATCACGGTGGGCGCGGGAATCACGGTGGGCGCGGGAATCACGGTGGGCGCGAGGAGCAGGGGGCGCGTGAGGCACGGGGAACACGTGAGACGCACAGGACACGTGAGACGCAAAGCGCGCGTGAGGCGCACGAGTGGCGCGCCGCCGAGCTCCTGGACGAGACGCTGGGCGGCGCCACGGCGGCCGGGCTGCCGCCGGTGCCAGTGGCCCACCGCCCGGTCGAGGGCCCGGCGCGCAAGGCGCTGCTGGACGCCTCCGCGCACGCGGATCTGCTGGTGGTGGGGGCCAGGCGGCGGCAGGGGCACTTCGGCATGCAACTGGGCCTTGTCAACCACGCCGTGCTGCATCACGCCAAGTGCCCGGTCGCCGTGGTGCCGGTTTCCTAGGCACCGGTCCCCCAGCGGCCTCCCGACCCTGGCCGAGTTCCTTCCATCCCCGCCACCACCGGCCCCCGCCCCGGCTACCCTGCTGGTGAGAGGGTCATGGGGGGGATGGAGGCCAGGTGTCGGGCAGTGTGGATCAGGGGCGCCATCCGGCCCTTCCCCAACTCCGGCTCGACCAGCTCCTCGACGAGCTCCAGGCGCGGCTGGACGCGGCCCGGTCCACCCAGGACCGGATGCACAGCCTCCTGGAGGCCGTGCTCAGCGTGGGCCGCGAGCTGGACCTGGAGCAGGTGCTGCGCCGGATCGTGGAGTCCGCGGTGGTGCTGGCCGACGCGGAGTACGGCGCGCTGGGCGTGGTCGACCGGCATCGGCTCTCGCAGTTCCTGCCGGTGGGCATGTCCGAGGAACAGGCGCACCGCATCGGCCCGTTACCCAGTGGCCATGGGCTGCTCGGCGAGCTGATCCGCCACCCCCAGCCGCTGCGGCTCACCGATCTGTCGGAGCATCCGGCCAGCTACGGCTTCCCCGAGCACCATCCGCCGATGCGCTCGTTCCTGGGCGTGCCGATCCGGGTCCGTGACGAGGTCTTCGGGAACCTCTACCTGACCGAGAAGCGCGGCGGCGCCCAGTTCGACGCCGATGACGAAGCGGTGCTGACCACTTTGTCGGTCGCCGCCGGGGTGGCCATCGACAACGCCCGGCTGTACCACGAGAGCCGGCGCCGCGAGCAGTGGCTGGAAGCGCTCGGCGTCATCACCCGTACGCTGCTGGCGGGCACCTCGGCGGGTGAGGTGCTGAGTCTGATCGCCCGGCTCGCCCTCCAGGTGGCGCTCGCCGACTCGGCGGCGATCCTGCTGCCGGCCACCGGCGCGGACTCGCTGATGGTCGAGGTGGCCGAGGGGCATGACGCCGAGCTCATCGGCGGGCTCGTGGTGCCGTCCGACGGCTCGCTGGCCGGGCTCGCGGCCCGCACCGGGCGCCCCGCGGTCGCCTCGGACGTACGGGTGGACTCGCGGGCCCGGTCCTGGCCGCTGCCGGCTCCGGAGAGCGAGTTCGGCCCGGTGGTGGCCGTACCGCTGGTCGCGGGCGAGCGGGCCTCCGGTGCGCTGCGGCTGTGCCGGCTGGCCGGGCGGCAGCCGTTCGACGACCATGAGGTGGAGCTGCTCTCGGGGTTCGCGGCGCAGGCGGCCCTGGCCCTGGAACTGGCCCGGCACCGCGCCGAGTCCGAGCACATGGCCCTGCTCCAGGACCGGGACCGGATCGCCCGGGACCTTCACGATCTGGCCATTCAGCGGCTCTTCGCGACCGGGCTCACCCTGCAGAGCGCGGGCCGGCTGATCGAGCGCCCGGAGGCGGCGGAACGGGTGGGGCGGGCCGTCGACGACCTGGACGAGACCATCAAGATCATCCGCTCCACGATCTTCGCCCTGCGCACGGTCGGGGACGACGGCGGCGAACCCGCCACGCTGCGGCGCCGGCTGGTCAACGCCGTTCGCTCGGCCTCGGACACCCTGGGCTTCGCCCCGTCGCTGCTGATGGACGGCCCGGTGGACACCGATGTGCCGGACGAGACCGGCGACCATGTGCTGGCGGTGCTGGCCGAGGCGCTCAGCAACACCGTGCGGCACGCCCATGCCCAGCGGGTGGAGGTCCGGCTGACCGTCGGCGCCGACATCACCCTGGAGGTCACGGACAACGGGCTGGGCACCGGGGGCGCCGCCCCCAGCGGAGGACTGATCAATATGCGGTCCCGGGCCGAACTCCTGGGCGGCACTTTGGACATCGAGGCGCCCGAGGCGGGCGGCACCCGGCTGATCTGGTGTGTCCCCCTGCACCGCCGACGGCCCGCCGGAACGGCGAAAGGGCTGGCCCCGTGATATTGCTCTCTCTCCACCGAATAACGCGCATATCCGGCCTGCCATGCGGTACTCACGAATGGGGAAGGGGGTATGTGATCCATGCGAATGATCTGGGGGCTGTGGCGCTGGCGGCGCAACCCGTTGCGCCGTAAGACCGATGTGATGGAGGCGTGCGCGGCGCTGATCGCCGCGGTGCTCATCCTGCTCGTCGCCCCCGCCGTCGGCTGGACGTCGGGGTCCCTGGCACACGGGGCGCTGGTGAAGGCCGCGCAGAAGCAGCGCGCCGAGCGTCATCTGCTCTCGGCCACCGTGGTGAAGGTGCTGCCGCATCCGCCCATCGACTCCGATCCCGAGACCGCTTCCGCGAGAGACGCCCATCGCCGCGTCCTCGCCCGCTGGACGGGGCCGGACGGCAGCAGACACGAGGGCACGCTGGGTGCTCACCCCGGCGCGGATCCCGGTGAGCGGTTCCGGATCTGGACCGATGACCACGGCCGCCCGATGGGCCGCCCGCTGGACACCGCGACGGCCGCCACCCACGCCGTGCTGGCCGGGATCGGCGCGGCCGGGGTGACGGTGGTCCTGGTGGACGGCGCCCGGCGGCTGGTCGTATGGCGGCTCATGCGCCGGCGCTACACACAGTGGGGCATCGCCTGGGAGCGGGCCGGTCAGGACTGGGGACGGGCGGACGCCGACAGCTGACCGGTGCGAGCGGGCAACGCCCGGCCGGGAGTTGTCATACGAACACACAACTCCTCCCGTGCTCCACAGCCACGTCAACTCATGGCGCCTCGCGCACGCTACGGTGGGGCATTCCATATGCGCAGCGGCAGTCAGCAGCGGCGGTCCGGCGCGCACACCGGCAACGCACGAGGTGGGGGCACAGCAGCACCATGGCACAGGGCTCGGTCGTCCAGGTGACGCACAGCGGAACGTCGCGGTGGCGGCGCCGCACCGGAGAGTACGCCTCCCTCACGGCGGCCCTGGAGGCCGCCGGGGACGGTGACGTGCTCTCCATCTCGCCCGGCACCTACCGCGAGAATCTGGTGGTGGGCCGGGCCGTCACCCTGCGCGGGCCCGAGGGCTCGGCACGCGGTTCGGTGCGGATCGCGCCGGTGGACGGAGTCGCGCTGACGATACGTGCCTCCGCCGTGGTCCAGGATCTGCATGTCGAGGGCCAGGACTCGGCCGCCCCCGCGCTGCTGATCGAGGACGCCACCCCGGAGCTGACGGACGTACGGGTGGCCACGCGATCGGCAGTCGGTATCGAGGTGCGCGGTGGCGCCCGCCCAACCGTGCGGCGCTGCACCGTGGACAACCCCGCGGGCGTCGGGCTCAGCGTGCTGGACGGCGCGGGCGGGGTGTTCGAGGAGTGCGAGGTGGTGGCCGCCGGGCAGTCCGGGGTGGCGGTGCGCGGCGGCGCCCGCCCGCGCCTGGACCGCTGCCGGGTGCACCACGCGTCCGGGGCGGGCTTCTCGCTGACCGGCGAGGGCTCGTCGCTGGAGGCCGTGGGCTGTGAGGTGTACGAGATCCGGGGCGCCGGGGTACAGGTCTCCGGGCGCGCGACCGGGCATCTGACCGACTGCCGGGTGCACCGGACGACGACCGACGGGGTCAACCTGGACACGGACGCGGTGCTCACGCTCGCCGACTGCGAGATCCATGACATCCCGGAGAACGCGATCGACCTGCGGTCGCGTTCGGTGCTGACCCTGACCCGCTCCACGGTGCGCCGGTTCGGGCGCAACGGCCTGTCGGTGTGGGACCCGGGCACCCGGGTGGACGCCAACCAGTGCGAGCTGCACGAGAGCACCGGCGACTATCCCGCGGTGTGGGTGAGCGACGGGGCGACCGCCGTGCTCGACTCGTGCCGGGTGCGCGAGGTGCCGGACGCGCTGTTCGTCCTGGACCGTGGGTCGCGGGTCGATGTGGTCGACAGCGATCTGTCCCAGGTGCGCTCCACCGCGGTCTCGGTCAGCGACGGGGCCATCGTCCAGCTGGACGACTGCCGCATCCGGGAGGCGGCCACCGGGGCGTGGTTCCGCGACCACGGCAGCGGCGGCACGCTCGCCAACTGCACCATAGACGGCGCGGCCACCGGAGTGATCGTCACCAAGGGCGCCGATCCGACGGTCGAGCGCACCACGGTCTCCGGGCCGACGGAGGCCGGTTTCTATGTCTCCGCCGAGGGCCGCGGCACGTTCACCGGCTGCCGGGTGACCGGCAGCGGGGGCTATGGCTTCCACATCATCGACGGCTGCCGCACCACCCTGACCCGGTGCCGTACGGAGCGGTGTGCGCGCGGGGGCTACGAGTTCTCCGAGGCGGGGCCGATCGTCGAGGACTGCACCAGCGACGAGAGCGCCACCACGGCGCTGGGCTCCCCCACCCAGCCCCAGGTCACCGCGCCCGCAGTGGAGACCGCCTCGACGGGCGGGCTGCTGGGCGGCGTCCCGGCACAGCGCGCCGCCCAGACCTCCGCGCCCGCCGCCGAGCCCCCGGCCGCCGTCCGCCCGTCCACGGCGGTGCTGGGCGAACTGGACGCGCTGGTCGGGCTGGAGAGCGTCAAGCGCGAGGTGCGGGCCCTCACCGACATGATCGAGGTGGGCCGGCGGCGTCAGGAGGCCGGACTCAAGGCCGCCTCCGTCCGCCGCCATCTGGTCTTCACCGGCTCCCCCGGCACCGGTAAGACGACGGTCGCCCGGCTCTACGGGGAGATCCTGGCCTCCCTCGGGGTGCTGGAGCGCGGCCATCTGGTGGAGGTCTCCCGGGTGGACCTGGTCGGCGAGCACATCGGCTCCACGGCCATCCGCACCCAGGAGGCGTTCGACCGGGCGCGCGGCGGAGTGCTGTTCATCGACGAGGCGTACGCCCTCTCCCCGGAGGACTCCGGCCGGGACTTCGGCCGCGAGGCCATAGACACCCTGGTCAAGCTGATGGAGGACCACCGGGACTCGGTCGTGGTCATTGTCGCGGGGTACACGGCGGAGATGGAGCGCTTCCTGTCCGTCAACCCCGGTGTGGCCTCCCGTTTCTCCCGCACCATCACCTTCGGCGACTACAGCCCGGAGGAGCTGCTGCGGATCGTGGAGCAGCAGGCCGAGGAGCATGAGTACCGGATCGGCGACGGGGCGTCGGAGGGGCTGCTGAAGTACTTCACGGCGCTCCCCAAGGGCCCGGCGTTCGGCAACGGCCGCACCGCACGGCAGACCTTCGAGGCGATGGTGGAGCGGCACGCGGGCCGGGTCGCCCAGCTGAGCGACCCGACCACGGACGACCTCACACTCCTCTACCCGGAGGACCTGCCGGAGCTCATCTGACCGGCTGCCTCCTCCTCCGCCGGTGGCGGCGTCTGCTCCGGGAGCCGGGCCAGCAGCCCGGCTCGCTCCCGGTCGAAGACGGGGTCGGCCTGGTAGTCGCCGTGCCCCAGGATCGACGCGGGCAGCGGATGTTCGGTCGTACGGCCGTAGGCCAGCGGGTCCTTGAGCGCGTCGCAGTCGACCTCGGGCCCGCTGCCGTCGGGCAGTTTGATGGGGCCGCCGATCGGGTCGGTGTAGCGCCACAGATTGCGCCAGCAGCGCACCTCGCCGTGGAGCGAGAGCAGCTGGGTGGGCCCGAAGTAGGCGGGGAACCAGCGCCCGTAGAGCCGCTCCAGTGGTGAGCCGTAGGTGAGCAGCGCGACCTGGCCGCGGGTGCGGTGGTCCACCTGCCAGACCGCGGCGGCGGCCAGCACACTGCCCTGGGAGTGGCCGGAGATGACCAGCCGACCGCCGTGCCGGCGGGTCCAGGTCTCCATCCGCCAGGTGAGATCGGGCACCGCCCGCTCGGCGTAGCACGGCGGCGCGAAGGGGTGGGCGGCGCGCGGCCAGAAGGTGCCCACGTCCCACAGGATGCCGATGGTGCGGCGGGCGGAGGGGCTGCGGTAGGCGCGGCGGGCGAAGGTGACCAGCATCAGGAAGGCCAGCCCCATCAGCCAGGAGCCCAGTGCCTGCGCGGTCTGGGCGGCGGCGTCCACGGCCCCGGGCGCGCCGTCGGCGGCCCGCCCCGGCACCTCGTCGGTGACCCAGGCCGCGGTGACGGCCAGGGCTCCGAACAGCAGGGTCAGCAGCGCGACCGGGCCGACGATCCAGGGGGCGGAGTCGGTGAGGCCCGCGCGGGCGATGGTGCCCGCTATCCGCCGGGTGCGTACGGCGTCGGGCCGCTCCCCCGGATAGCCGTCCATGATGGTCGGCAGCAGCCGGTTGCGCACCCGCCACACCCTTACGGTGAAGATCACCAGCAGGACGACCAGGACCAGCAGCAGCGCGGGGATGGCCGTGGCCAGCCAGGTCAGCAGCACCGGCGGCGCTATCCCCGGCCCCTCCCCCGGGGTGCCACCGCCGTCCAGCCAGTCGGCGAAGCGCTGGGCGACGCCACCGGCGAGCACCGCGCCGAGCCCGCAGGCGAGCACGGCGACGGCGGGCCCGGCGAGCCCGTACAGCGGGGTGCGGCCGGGCGCGGCCCGGTGCAGGACCAGGGCGCACACCGCCATGGTCACGATCAGCGCGCCCTCCCCGATGGCGATGGCGCAGAACGCCTGGTTGCCCGGCAACTGGTCGGTGGAGACCCAGCCGGGGCGGGACCAGCCGGCGTACAGGACGGAGAGCGCCAGCACCGCGAGGGCCGCGCCGGGCAGCGCGGTGATGGTGAGGCGGTCCAGCTCCCCGTCGACTTTGGACTCGCTGCGGCCGCGGTAGCACACCACGGCCACCACCGTGACCGCGCCCGCGCAGAGCAGCGTCAGCAGTGCCCAGCCCGCGGTGTCCTGAAGCCCGCTGCCGCCCGGTTCGCGGTCGTAGGTGGTGGTGGGCAGGGTCAGGCCGGCCGCGATGGTGAGGAAACCCGCGGCGGTGTGCGCCGCGCGCAGCCGGGCGACGATCCTGCGGCCGTACCAGAAGCCGGGCAGGCACAGCGCGGGGCGGTTGCCCGCCTCGGGGGCGGACTCGTCGACGGGGCGCTCCAGCGGCGGGGAGGCCTCGTACGCGCTCCAGGTGCGGTTGGACAGGTACCACAGCAGCCCGGTGAGCGCGCCGGGCAGCACCGCGGCGAGCGCGAGCCTGCGGCCGGGCTGGCTCCACCAGCCGTGGTTCTCCGGGGACAGGAAGCCGAGCCAGGACTTGCCCCCGGCGCAGTCGGCCGAACCGGCGCACTGCCAGGCGACCAGGTCCAGGGCCACCTCGCAGGCTCCGGCGATCAGCAGCACGGTCAGGGTGAGCGCCACGAGCCGGACGAGCAGGCCGTAGGTGCGCACGGTCCGCTCCCGCCGGTCGGCCGGGGGCCGCATCCAGTGGGCGAGGTTGGCGACCATGAACGGCAGTAAAAGCAGCCACAGGGCGCGGGAGCTGTTCCCCGAGGTGAGGTTGCACCAGACGTACGCCTCACGGATCGGGCCGTCGCGGTCCGGGCCCTCGCGGTCCTCCGGCGGGCGCTGCTCGGCGTCGATGTCGTCCGCCCTGCGGTAGACCGCCGCGGTCTCGTCGCCGGTGACCAGGCTGGTGCGCGGATCGCCCAGCATCTCCTCGGGGGTGGTGCCGCCCACTCCGTGGACGAGGAGTTCCAGATCGGGTGGTGGTGCCCCGCCCTTGCGGGCCGTCATCGCCTGTTCCGACGCGTCGGCCGGTGTGTCCGTACGCATGGTGGATGGCACCGTGTCCCCCGATCCGGTGTGGTGCGGTCGTTCTGGCTCCAGGATTGTGCCCATCGGTCACCTTCCCCGACCCTGACACGGCGGGCGTGGCGAAATCGTAACCCTGGGTGCACCGGCGCCCGGCTGTCCTCGCCTCATGCGAAGATGAACGCTCGGGCGACGAGGGCCGACCGGAGGGAGACGTGGCAGGGTGAGCGACAACCAGAACCTGCTCGCGGAGCAGCGGCGTGCCCTGATTCTCGATGAGGTCAGGCGGCGCGGCGGGGTGCGGGTCAACGAGCTGACACGCAAGCTCAATGTCTCGGACATGACGGTTCGTCGCGATCTCGACGCGCTGGCCAGGCTGGGCGTGGTGGAGAAGGTGCACGGCGGGGCCGTGCCGGTGGCCGAGGCGAGCACGTACGAGCCCGGGTTCGAGGCCAAGTCGGGCCTTGAGCTGAGCGCCAAGGAGGACATCGCCAAGGCGGCGGCCGCGATGGCCACGCCGGGCACCGCGATCGCCCTGGCCGGGGGCACCACGGCCTTCGCGCTGGCCCAGCAGCTGCTGGAGGTGCCCGATCTGACAGTGGTCACGAACTCGGTCCGGGTGGCCGATGTGTTCTACAACGCCCAGCGGTCGGCGGCGCTCGGCGGGGTGGGCCCACGTCCCGGCGCGGCCATCGTCGTGCTCACCGGCGGGGTGCGGACGCCGTCGGACACGCTGGTGGGGCCGGTCGCGGACGCGGCGGTGCGCTCGCTCCACTTCGATGTGCTCTTCCTCGGCGTGCACGGGATATCGGTGGAGGCGGGTCTGTCGACGCCGAATCTCGCCGAGGCGGAGACCAACCGCCACTTCGTCAGGGCCGCGCGGCGGGTGGTGGTGGTCGCGGACCACACCAAGTGGGGCACGGTGGGGCTGAGTTCCTTCGCCTCGCTGGACCAGGTGAACGCGCTGGTCACGGACCCGGGGCTGCCGGAGGAGGCGCGGGCGGAGATCTCCGAGTATCTGCCGGAGCTGGTGGTGGCGGGCGAGCCGGTCCGCACCGCAGACATCTGACACCCCGACAGTTATCGTGTGTCCATGACACACCGGTTGCGTTCCGTCGGGCTGGAATACGCCGAGACCGCCCCGGTGCGGCTCGTCTTCGTCGCGAAGGTCTCGGCCGCTCCAGAGGCGGTGTTCGAGGCGTTCACCGATGTCGAGGGCTGGCCGCGGTGGTTCCGGCAGGTGAAGGACGCCCGCTCCACGGACGGCGGCAAGGGCAGGGAGATCCGCCTCGTGGGCGGCGGCCGCTTCCGCGAGACGGTCATGGCGGCGGATCCGCATGAGCGCTACGCCTACCGCGTCGACGAGACCAATGCGCCGGGGGTGCGGGCGCTGCTGGAGGAGTGGACGCTGCGGCCCTCGGACGGCGGGACCGTGGTGCGCTATGTCTTCGCGGTGGACGGCACGGCGGTGCTGCGCGGTGCCGTACGGGCGATGCGGCCGGGTCTGCGGCGCGCGTTCCACCAGGCGGTGCGGAACCTGGACCGGATGGTGGCGGCGGCCTGACGACGGCCGTACGAGCGTGACAGCAACCGTAAGGGCGTGGCGGCGGCCCTACGCGCGTGGCGGCGGCTGTAAGGGCGCAGGTCAGTCCGTCCAGTCGCCGGTGGCGAGGAAGATGTCGAGCGTCTTCACATACGGCTCGATGTCCAGCCCCTGCTCCTCGAGCCACGCGTCCGAGTAGTACTTGTCCAGATACCGCTCCCCCGGATCGCACAGCAGCGTCACCACGCTGCCGGTCCGCCTCTCGGCGACCATCTCCGCGACGATCCGCAGCGCGCTCCACAGCCCGGTCCCGGTGGAGCCGCCCGCCTTACGGCCGATGGCCCGCTCCAGGGCGCGTGCGGCCGCGACGCTCGCCGCGTCCGGGACCTTCATCATCCGGTCGATCGCGCCCGGTACGAAGCTGGGCTCCATCCGGGGGCGGCCGATGCCCTCGATGCGTGAGCCCTGGTCGCTGGAGGCGTGGGCGTCGTGGTGGACCCAGCCGTCGAAGAAGCAGGAGTTCTCCGGGTCGGCGACGCACACCCGGGTGTCGTACTGCATGTAGCGGACATAGCGGGCGATCGTCGCCGAGGTGCCGCCGGTGCCCGCCGTGGCCACGACCCATGCCGGTTCGGGATAGCGCTCCAGACGCAGCTGCTGATAGATCGACTCGGCGATGTTGTTGTTGCCGCGCCAGTCGGTGGCCCGCTCGGCGTAGGTGAACTGGTCCATGTAGTGACCCCCGGATTCCGCCGCGAGGGCGGCGGACTCCTCGTACATCGTCCGTGGGTCGTCCACGAAATGGCACTGGCCGCCATGGAATTCGATCAGGCGGCACTTCTCCCGGCTGGTCGTGCGGGGCATCACCGCGATGAAGGGCACCCCGATCAGCTTGGCGAAGTACGCCTCGGATACGGCGGTCGAGCCGCTGGACGCCTCGATCACGGGCTTGCCCGGCCGGATCCAGCCGTTGCACAGCCCATAGAGGAACAGCGAGCGTGCCAGTCGGTGCTTGAGGCTTCCCGTGGGGTGGGTGGACTCGTCCTTGAGGTAGAGGTCGATCCCCCAGCGCTCGGGCAGCGGAAAGCTCAGCAGATGGGTGTCCGCGGACCGCTGGGCGTCGGCCTGCACCTTACGGACGGCTTCCTTCAGCCACTCGCGGTAGCCGTGGTCGCTGCGATCCACGTCAATCGTCTCGATACTCCCGCGCGCCGTGCCGTCCAACGCCCACTCCTCCTGCTTGTGCCTCATGCCCAGCCCAGGTGGCATACTCATGCCGTTTCGATCCTCATTGTCCCCCAGTGCGCCCTGGTGTCCGGGGCCGGTGACGGGCACACTGCGCAACAGGGAAAATGAGAGGCGGCGGCACAGTGCCAGTCGGAGCCATCGGGGAGGCGGTTGTGATGGCCGATACGGAGTTCAACGCCAGGGGAGTGCGGATCGAGCGATTCCTGCGCTCGGTCACCCGCGCCGGACAGGTCATGATCAAGGACGGCAGGCTGCAGTTGCTGACCAGTTACGGCAGCGAGATCGACAGCGCGCCCGTGCAGTCGGTGCGCGCGAGCAAGCCCTGGTTCGTGGACGGGGACCAGGCCATGGCCACCGTGAACGGCACCCGGTACCGCCTCACCCTCGGCTCGCAGGACGCCAAGTCCACCTCGGCCAAGTCCGGCTCGGGCGCCGCCAGCCGCTTCCTCGACGCCGTCCGGTCCGCCCGGGGGCACGCCTCGAAGAGGTGAGGCGGCCGAGTTGCGCGTGCGCGCGGTGGGACCGACCCTGGACGAGTATCAGTATCACTGAGGGTCAACAAGCGGTGACGCTGAGAACCGTCCCACCGGTCGCGCCCAGCAGCCACCACTGCTGAACGTGTTCGTCGCCCGCATCTGAATCAGGCTAGCCCCACGTCTTCAGGGAGTCGCAGCCGTGATCAGTCGTCCTAGCAGGCATTGCACGGTGGAGCTGCAGGCCCTGCCGTCGCGGATCGGACAGGTCCGCAGAATCGTGTCGGCGCAGTTGCGCTACTGGCATCTGGATCCGCTCATCGACCCGGCGGCGCTCGGCGTCACCGAACTGCTCACCAATGTCCATCGGCACGCCGAGCCGGACAAGCAGTGCACGGTGGAGATCGCTCTCATGCTGGACCGGCTGACCGTTTCGGTCCGCGACCAGGATCCGCGACTGCCTCGCGTTCAGGCGTGCGATCCCTTCGCCACCCATGGCAGGGGGCTCGCGTTGGTCGCGGCCGTCAGCCAGAGCTGGGGGATGCACGCGCGGGACGACGGCGGCGGGAAGGTCGTCTGGTTCACGCTGGCCGTGCCGCGGCCCACCGCCACCGCCAAGCCGCCCTTCGCCTCGCACGGAACGGGCCGCACCGCCCCGCCCCTTCGCACGGACGCCTCCCGTCCGGCGCCGGCACCCACCGTGCCCCTCACCGGCCCCGCGCCCACGGCCGAGCCCGCCACCGCCCCGGCACCGGCGCCCGCCGCCCCGGCACCCATCGCACCGGCACCGACGCCCGCACCCGTCGCCCCCGAACCCGTCGCCGCGGCACCGGCCCCCGCTGCCGCCGCTCCGGCGCCCGCGGTGCGTGAGCGGGCCCCCGCGGCCGCCCGGTCGGCAGCCTCCCGCTGAGCATGCGAGCGTCCCGCCTCCAGCGAGGCGGGACAGCCCGGATACATCCGGCGGCCCCTACCGCCCCGGCCTCCGCCGTCAGAGGGCCCCGCCCTTCGCCGCATGGCGGCCGAACTGCTCATCCAGGACCGACAGTCGGCGCCAGTACTCGTCCTCGTCGATCTCACCGGCCGCGAAGCGACGACCCAGCACCGCGATCGGCGATCGCTCGCCGAAGTCCACGGGGCCGGGGCCGTGCCGCCAGGGCGCGCGGCCACGCCATCCGGCGCGCCGCAGCACGAAGACCGCGCCGCCGACGACCAGCGCCCACATCAGCGGGACGAGCAGAATCCACGGTCCGGGGCCATCGCCGTCGGCGAAGCCGTGCGCCAGGGTGTTCATGGTGATCGCGCTCCTCGGGAGTGGGTTTCTCATGGCCCTCATCTCGTGGCCACTTACGAGGATCACTCCCTTACGGTGCCCTGGTCGTCGTACGGCCGACGACAGTTCCGGTACCTCCCGGGGAGTACGTGCACCGGCTCGGCCTCGCTCTGTACCTACTAGTGTGTACGATCGAAGGCGCCGAGAACGAGCCGAGAACGAACAGGCGCGCGAACACACGCCCTACCGACAGGAGTTACCGATGCTCGCCATGCAGTACCGGATCACCCTGCCCGCCGACTACGACATGAAGATCATCCGGCACCGGGTGGAGACGAAGGGGCCACTGCTCGACGACCTCTCAGGGCTGGGCCTCAAGGCGTACGGCATCCGGGAGCGCGGTGTGGACGGCTCGCCGGTCCATCAGTACGCGCCGTTCTATCTGTGGACCGCGCCCGAGGCCATGAACCGCTTTCTGTGGGGCCCCGGATTCCAGGGCATCGTCCGGGACTTCGGCAGGCCCCCGGTCGAACACTGGCAGGGGCTCGGCTTCGAGCGGGGCCCCGCCGCGGGCACCGTGCCGCGCGCCGCCACCCGCTACGCCGAGCCGGTCCCGGCCGCCGCCGATCCCGCCTCCGCCGTCGAGGGCGCGCTGGCGCGGCTGGCCGAGCGCGCCCGTAAGGACGGCGTCCACACGACGGCCCTCGGCATCGACCCACGCGGCTGGGAGTTGATCCACTTCACGCTCTGGGCGGAGTCGGCACCGCCCTCGGAACCCGGCGACCGCTACCAGGTGCTCCATCTGTCGACCCCGGACCTGGACGCGCTGCCCCGGGGGCGGCACTGGTGACCGCAGAGCGGCTCAGCCCACGCCCAGGGCCGCCAAGGGGTCGTCCAGCATCGGCTGCCACGCCAACTCCGCCGCCCCGACCAGGCTGTTGTGGTCCAGTGTGCACGGCAGAATCGGCACGCCCCCGCTCCGGCCCCACAGGCTGCGCTCCGCCACCACCGCGCGCAGCCGCTCCGGGTCTGCCTCCAGGAGCTCGCGGTGCAGCCCGCCGAGGATGATGCGGTCCGGGTTGAGGATGTTGACCAGACCGGCGAGCCCGAGGCCGAGGCGGTCGATGAGCTGCTCGGTGGCCGCCCTTACGGACGGCGCCGTGGCGTACTCCTCACGCAGCAGATCGCGGGCCTGCTGCAGCAGGGACACCTCCGGGCCCGGCTCGCGCCCGGCCGCCGTGAGGAAGGCGAGCGGATCGGCCTCGATGTCCAGACAGCCGCGGCTGCCGCAGTGGCAGGGCGGGCCCTCGGGGTTGACGGTCAGATGGCCCACCTCGAGGGCGAGCCCCGCGCTGCCCGTGTGCAGCCGTCCGTCGAGCACCAGCGCGCCGCCGACGCCCCGGTGCCCGGTGGCGACACAGAGCAGATGCTGGGCGCCGCCGCCCGCGCCATGGCGGTGTTCGGCGAGCGCGGCCAGGTTGACGTCATTGCCCGCGAAGCCGCTGACCGGCTCGCCGTCGCCGCCACGGATCCCGGCCGCGGCCAAGCTGCGGTTGAACAGCTCGCGCACCGGAGCGCCCGCGGGCCAGGCGATGTGCAGCGGGTTCAGGGCGGTGCCCTCCGGTTCGGCGACCGCGGACGGGACGGCGAGCCCCGCGCCCACACAGCGGCGGCCGGTCTCCCGCAGCAGCCGGACACCGGCCTCGACGACCGCGTCGATCACATGCGCCGGGTCGGCGGGCACGGTCATACAGCCGGGCGCGGTGGCCACGGTCTGCCCGCCGAGCCCGACCAGCGCCGCCCGGAAGCCGTCGGCGTGCACCTGGGCGGCGAGCGTGACCGGCCCGTGAGGGGCGATCGACAGCCGGTGGGAGGGACGGCCCTGTGCCCCGGCGGCCCCGAGCGGCCGTGAGTCGACCTGGATCAGGCCGAGCGCCTCCAACTCGGCGGCGACGGCGCCCGCGGTCGCGCGGGTCACCCCGAGTTCGGAGGTGAGCACGGCGCGGGTGGGGGCGCGGCCGGTGTGGACGAGTGCCAGTGCCGGGCCAAGAGCGCTTCGGCCGCGCTCGAGCCTTGTCCGTGTCTGGGTCACGCCTCTATTCTCACTTTGTGCCGACTCCAAACAAAACACGGACGGCCACTCCGGGCGCGCGCCGCTCCGTCTCCACGGATCGCGACCTCACCCGACTCCGGGCCGCCATCACCGCGTTCTTCTTCCTCGATGGATTCGTGTTCGCCGGGTGGGTCGCCCGGATCCCCGCGATCAAGGACCAGACGAGCGCCTCGGAGGGCGCGCTGGGGCTGGCGCTGCTCGGCGTGTCGGCGGGCGGTACGGCCACGATGATGGCCACCGGACGCCTGTGCCGCCGCTTCGGCAGCCATCCGACGACGGTGGCCGCCGGTGTACTGCTCGCGGGCTCGGTCGCGCTGCCGCCGCTGACCCACTCCGCGCTCGCCCTCGGGCTGGTGCTGCTGGTCTTCGGCACCGGGTTCGGGGCACTCAACGTGGCCGTGAACAGCGCGGCCGTCGACCTCATCGCCGCCCTGCGCCGCCCGGTCATGCCCGCCTTCCACGCCGCGTTCAGCCTGGGCGGGATGGCCGGGGCGGGGCTGGGCGGACTCCTCGCCGGCTCCCTCTCCCCCACCCGTCATCTGTCGCTGCTCGCGGTCTTCGGGCTGCTGCTCGCGGCTGTCGCGGGACGGACGCTTATCTCGCTGCCGGTGCCCACGCCGCGGGGCGGCACGGGGCCCGCGGCCGAGTCGGAGCGGTCCGCCGACCTCGATTCGTCCCCCGGCGCACGGCGGCCCGGCCGCGCCCGGTGGCTTGTCGCCGTGTTCGGCCTGATCGCGCTCTGCACGGCGTACGGCGAGGGCGCCATGGCCGACTGGGCCGCGCTCCATCTGCACCAGGACCTCGACGCGTCCGCCGGGCTCGCCGCCGCGGGCTACGCCGTCTTCGCCCTGGCGATGGCCATCGGGCGGCTGAGCGGCACCGCGCTGCTCGAGCGGCTCGGCCAGACCAGAACGTTGGTCGCGGGCGGTGCCACGGCCGCGGCCGGAATGGTGCTGGGCTCGCTCGCGCCCACGATCTGGCTCGCGCTGCTCGGCTTCGCGGTCACCGGGCTGGGGCTGGCCAACCTCTTCCCCGTCGCCGTCGCGCGGGCGGGCGCGCTGACGGGGCCGGACGGGGTCGCCGCGGCCTCCACGCTCGGCTACGGCGGCATGCTGCTGGGCCCGCCGACGATCGGCTTCCTCGCCGACTGGTACTCGCTGCCGGTCGCGCTCACCACGGTCGCGGCACTGGCGGCCGTGGCGGCCGTCGTCGCGTACGGCACGCGGAACGCCGCGCGCACGGCCGGAGGCTGACATTCCCCCGGTCCGGCCGGGCGTTGTCAGAGGCGGCTGGCATGATTCCGCCATGGAGACTCCCGAGTTGCTCGAAATCGTCGACCGCGAGGGCCGGTTGCTGGCCGACGCCGCGGCCGAAGCCGGAGTGGACGCCCTCGTGCCCACCTGCCCCGACTGGCGCGTCCGTGATCTGCTGTCCCACATCGGCCAGGTGCACGGCTGGGCCGCCCGGATCGTCGCCGAGGGCCTGACCGAGCCCGTCCGGCCGGCGGTCGAGGCGGCACCGGCGACCGACGCCGAGCTGGTGTCGTGGTACCGCGAGGTCCATGGCCGGCTGGTCGACGTCCTCACCCACACCGACCCGGAGGTGAAGTGCTTCACCTTCCTCCCCTCCGATGCCCCGCTGACGTTCTGGGCCCGGCGCCAGGCCCATGAGACGGCCATCCACCGGATCGACGCGGAGTCGGCGCGCGGCGGGGACTTCTCCCCGTTCACCCCGGAGTTCGCGGCCGACGGGGTGGATGAGCTGCTGGCCGGTTTCCACAGCCTGGACCGGTCCCGGGTGCGCACGGACACCCCGCGCACGCTCCGGGTGAGGGCCACGGACCAGGGCGCGGTCTGGACGATACGGCTGTCCCAGGACGCTCCGCGCACCGAGCGCCACGGCGAGGGGGCGGCCGACTGCGAGCTCAGCGGCCCGGCCCGCGACCTCTATCTCGCGCTCTGGAACCGGCTGCCGATCACCGCGCTGACCACGGAGGGGGACGAGAAGCTGGCCGAGCTGTGGCGGGAGCACTCGGGGATCTGATCTCCCGGCCGCTCGGGCGCGCCCACACGGCTCGGGGCGCGACCACACGGCTCGGGGCGCGCCCACACGGCTCGGGTCGCGCCCACCGCGCGGGTACGCGCGCCACTTGGCCGTGCCAACCGCTCGGGTAGGCCGGCCGCTTGGGTTACCGGCGAGTAATAACCCGTGTTAGTTTCCTGCCATGTCACGTCGATCGATGTCGCCGCGCGGACTGCGCCGCGCGATGAATTGGTGGCCGCCCTATCTCTTCGCCGGAGTGCGGGTCGTCCACCTCGCGGAGGACTGGAGCAGCGCCCGCGTCAGGCTGCGGCTGCGCCGCTTCAACTCCAACTACGTGGGGACCCATTTCGGCGGTTCGCTGTTCTCGATGAGCGACCCGTTCTGGATGCTGCTGGTGATGCAACGGCTCGGCCCGGACTACATCGTCTGGGACAGGGCCGGCGAGATCGACTTCGTCTCGCCCGGCCGCGGCGACGTGTTCGCCGACTTCAAGCTCACCGAGGAGCGGCTCGCGGAGATCCGCGAGGCCACGGCGGACGGCGGCAAGGCGCTGCCGTGGTTCGAGAACGAGGTGGTCGCCGCGGACGGTACGGTCGTGGCACGCGTGCGGAAGCAACTGTATGTGCGCCGGAAGCGCCATGACGGGCAGCGCGGGCCGGGGCCGGGGACGACCGACCCGGCGGCGGCCACCGGACACCAGGCGAAGGGCTGAGACGAGATGACCGGACCCCGTACCCAGGGCGAACGCGACGCGCTCACCATCGAGATAGTCTTCGCCCTGGTCACGGCCGGTCTGCTGGCGGCCGTGCTCTACGTGGCGGTCGCGAGCCCCGCTCTCTTCGGCGACCTGGGCCGGGCCCAGGAGCGGGCCTGGCACGGCGCCGCCTTCGCGGTGGCCACCATCGGATTCGCCGTCCGCCTGGTGCGGGCACTGTGGCTGTTCTCCCGGCAGCGGCGCTGATGCCCCAGGGCCGGAGCCAGGACCCGCGGCCCGCACGGTGGCAGTGCGCCGGGGCGCGCTGGGGCCGCGGCGGGCCCGCGCTGGTCTGGCGCCATCCGGCCCAGGGGGAACGGCTCTCCCCGCTGACGCCGGACCGCCCGCTCTCGTTCACCACCGGGCCCCGGCGTGCCTGCGTCGGCGTCCGCAGGGGCGCCCGGCACACCCCGTGCCCGGCCGGGGCCGAGGTCCCGGCCTCCGCCGTATCGGCGCAGTGCCCGGACTGCGCCCGGCTGGACCGCTCGTACTCCGTGGCCGCCGACACCCGTACGGACGATCCGCGCCCTTACGACGTCTATCTCGCCTGGTTCGGCCCGGAGTTGGTCAAGGTCGGGATCACCGCGGCCGAGCGGGAGGGGGCACGGCTGCTGGAGCAGGCCGCGCTCTCGTACTGTCTGCTGGGCCGTGGCCCGCTGATGGCCGCGCGCCGCGCCGAGGCGGTGCTGGGCGCCGCGCTCGGCGTCCCGGACCGCTTCCCGTACGCCGCCAAGCGCACCGCCCGCGAGGCCCCGCCGCCACCTGAGCGGCGGGCCGCCGACCTCGCCGCGCTCCACCAGCGGGCGCGCGGCCTGGGCGGTCTGCCGGAGTCGCTGGCCCTGGCCCCGTTCGAGCCGGTGCACCATGACGCGGCGTTCCATCTGGACCGGGTGCGCCCCGCACCGGGGCTGATCCGGCTCGTCCCCGAGACCACCGTGGCCGGTCGTATCGACGCCGTGGCGGGCCCGGACATCCATCTGAGCTCGACGGACGGCCGGGCCCTGCTGCTGGACACCCGGCAGCTGGCGGGCTGGCCACTGGCGGCGGCCGCGGCGGACGCCCCGACGACGGCGCCGGTGGCGCGGCGGGAGCGGGAGACGGAGGCCCCGGAGGGACTGTTCTGAGCGGAGGGACCGTTCTGAGCGGAGGAACTGCCCTTGGGGGAGGGCCGTGCTGGACGGAGGGCCACGCTGGGCGCGGGACCCGGAGGACAAAGCCCGGACCGCGGTGCCTCGCTCAGCCGAGCCACCCCGGCCGGACCAGGCCCGACTCATAGGCGAGCACGACGAGTTGGGCGCGGTCCCGGGCGCCCAGTTTGACCATCGTCCGGCTCACATGGGTCTTTGCGGTGAGTGGACTGACCACGAGCCGCCGGGCGATCTCCTGGTTCGACAGCCCCAAGCCGACCAGGGCCATCACCTCCCGCTCCCGTTCGGTCAGCTCCGCCAGCACCGCCGCGGGCGCGGGTTCCCTGGAGCGGGCCGCGAACTCGGCGATGAGACGGCGGGTCACCCCGGGCGACAGCAGCGCGTCGCCGCCGACCACCGCGCGCACGGCCCGCAGCAGCTCATCCGGTTCGGTGTCCTTGACCAAGAAGCCGGAGGCGCCGGAGCGGATCGCCTCGAAGACGTACTCATCGAGTTCGAAGGTGGTCAGCATGACCACCTTCACCTCGCCGAGGGCCGGGTCCCCGGTGATCCCGCGGGTGGCGGCGAGGCCGTCGAGCACCGGCATGCGGATGTCCATGAGGACGACATCGGGGCGCCGCTCCCGTACGAGCGCCAGCGCCTGCTCCCCGTCGGCCGCCTCGCCGACCACCTCGATATCCGGCTGCGCGGCCAGCAGGGCGTGGAATCCGGCGCGGACGAGGAGCTGGTCGTCGGCGAGCGCGACACGGATCACGGTCTCGGGCCCGTCCTCATCCCTCATGGGGTCTCCATCCCTCATGGGGTCTCCCTCCCACCCTTGAACGGGAGCCTGGCCCGGACGCGGAAGCCGCCGTCCGGGCGCGGGCCCGCCTCCACTGTGCCGCCGAGCGCGGCGGCCCGCTCGTGCATGCCGACCAGGCCGTTGCCGCCGCCCGTCGCCCCGTCCCCGGTCGCGGGGCCGTCGTCGTCCACCCGCAGCTCCAGCTCGCCGGGGGCATAGTGCAGCAGCACCCGGGCGTTCCGGGAGCCGGAGTGGCGGACGATGTTGGTCAGGGCCTGCTGCACGATACGGAACGCCGCGAGATCGGCGCCGGGCGGCAGGGCCGTCCGTACGCCCTCCGCCTCCACCCGCACCGCGAGCCCCGCGTCCGCCGCCTGCCCGGTCAGCTCCTCCAGCCGGTCCAGGCCGGGCGCGGGTGAGCGCGGCGCGGCGCCGGGCGCGCCGGAGCCGGAGGTCCGCAGGGTGTCGAGGACCTGGCGGACCTCGCCCAGCGCCTCCTTGCTGGCCGCCTTGATGGTGGTCAGCGCGGTGCGGGCCTGCTCGGGGTCCTGGTCGAGGAGGGCGAGCCCGACGCCCGCCTGGACGTTGATGACCGAGATGCTGTGGGCGAGGACGTCATGCAGTTCGCGGGCGATCCGCAGCCGTTCCTCGTCGGCCCGGCGCCGCGCCGCCGCCTCCCGTTCGGCCCGTTCCCGGGCCCACTGCTCACGCCGTACGCGGACGAGTTCGGACGCGGCCACGATCGCCATCGCCCAGGCTGTGATCACCAGCTCCTGGCCCCAGTCGACGGGCCCGTCACCGTCCGGCGGCAGCCAGCGGTAGAGCCAGTGGCCGATGAGCAGATGGCTCCCCCACAGCAGTCCGAGCGCGCTCCACGCGGCGACCCGCCGCCCGGCGGCGACGGCGGTCACGCAGGCGACGACGACGCTGAAGAAGACGGGCCCGTACGGATATCCGGCGGCGAGGTAGACCATCGTCACCGCCGCCGTGCCGACCACGACGGTCCCGGGCCGGCGATGGCGCATGAGCAGCAGCGCGGGCCCGGCGAGCAGCAGCACGGCGGCCGCGGGCCCGAGGTCCATCCGGTCGGGCTGTTTATGCGCGGCGAACCCCGTACCCACCAGTTGGACGACGGCGATGACGAGCGAGGAGCGCCAGGGCACGGCCGGACGCGATGGGCCGAAGGGCGCCCCGCGCCACCATCCGCCCGGCCGCTGCCCCGGGCCGTGCTCCCCCGTGAATCCGTGCATACGGGCAACGCTAAACCGGCGGGGCGCCCCCGGCGTCCCCCCTGCGCGGTGCCCGCGCCTACTCCCGGCGGAGTAGGCGCCCATGCCCTGCCGGGCAGATCGCGGGCCTGCCGGGCAGATCGTGGGCCAGGGCCGAGGCCGGGCCCTGAGCAGGTCGGAGGAAGTCCGCCACGATTCGGGCAGCGCCCCGAAAGGGCGCGGGGCTGTGTCGATGTGCGGCTCAGCCGCGGCTGTGTCGGATTGCGGCTCCGCCGCGGCTGTGTCGATATGCGGCTCCGCCGCGTGGGACCAGCCACGACGGCGCCGCGGTCGGCCGACGACGCTTCGCGACACGTCCAGCGGAGCGCTCAGCCCCGGTCCATCGCCCCCAGGGCGCGGCGGGCGGCCGGGTGGGTACGGACGAGGTCGCCCAGCGTGGTCGTACCGCGGGTGATCTTCGTGAAGGCGCGCCACGCCGGACGGAAGCCGGTGAGCGCCGCGTGGAACATCCCGGGGCGGCGGGCGAAGATCGTGTGCATTCGGCGGCCGACGCCCATCTCCACGCCGAGCCCCGCCTTGATCGCGAAGGCGTAGTTCAGGGCCTGACGGCGGGCGTCCACCGCGTCGTGCGCCTCGGCGACGCGCACCGCCCACTCCCCCGCGAGCCGGCCCGAGCGCAGCGCGTAGGAGATGCCCTCGCGGGTCCACGGCTCCAGCAGCCCGGCCGCGTCGCCGCACACCAGGACCCGGCCGCGCGACAGTGGCGAGTCGTCGGCGCGGCAGCGGGTCAGATGGCCGGAGGAGATGCTCGGTTCGAATCCGGCGAGGCCGAGCCGGGCGATGAAGTCCTCCAGGTAGCGCTTGGTACCGGCGCCCTCGCCGCGCGCCGAGATGACGCCGACGGTAAGGGTGTCGCCCTTGGGGAAGACCCAGCCGTAGCTCCCCGGCATCGGGCCCCAGTCGATGAGCACCCGGCCCGCCCAGTCCTCCGCGACGGTCTCCGGAACGGGGATCTCCGCCTCCAGGCCGAGGTCCACCTGGTCCAGCTTCACGCCGACATGCGCGCCTATGCGGCTCGCGCTGCCGTCCGCGCCGACCACGGCCCGCGCCAGCACGGTCTCACCGTCGGAGAGCACCACGGCGACCGTGCGCCGGTCGGGCACCGCCGGGCCGTGCTGCTCGACGCGGGTGACCGCGACGCCCGTACGGACCTCGGCGCCCGCGTCCTTGGCGGCGTCGACCAGGGCCGCGTCGAACTCCGGCCGGTTGATCAGACCGAAGAGCGCGTGCTTGGAGCGGCGGGTGCGGGACAGCTTGCCGTTCAGCGAGAATGTGACCGCGTGCACCCGCTCCCGCAGCGGCAGTTCGAAACCCGGCGGAAGGGCGTCGCGCGAGGGGCCGATGATGCCACCGCCGCAGGTCTTGTAGCGCGGCAGTTCGGCCTTCTCCAACAACAGCACCCGGCGCCCGGCGCAGGCGGCGGCATGGGCCGCGGAGGCACCCGCGGGGCCCGCGCCCACCACGACGACGTCCCATACCGTCTCATTGTCCGGGGCTGCGTTGTCGCTGCTCACGTGTGGATCCGCTCCCAATCGACCGACCTGATGCGCCTACCCGGCATCCTACGGCTCCCCGGCGGATGACCCCGCTGTGGGATGATCGGCCACGCGGCATCAAGCCGTACATACGTGCCCATCGCCGCGCATCCCGCCGCCGGCCCGTCGCACCCCAGGAGGGTCCCCCCATGGAGAAGGCGCCTCTCGCCGCCACCGTCGCCGCCCTGCAGCCGCGCGCCAGGGCCGAGCTGGCCGAGCTGGTGGCCTTCAAGTCGGTGGCGGACCCGGCGCAGTTCCCGCCCGGCGAATGCGAGGCCGCCGCCCGGTGGGTCGCCGACGCGCTGCGCGCCGAGGGGTTCGAGGACGTGGCACTGCTGGACACCCCCGACGGCACCCCGTCCGTCTACGGCTTCCTGCCCGGTCCGGCCGGTGCCCCGACCGTGCTGCTCTACGCGCACTACGACGTGCAGCCCCCGCTGGACGAGGACGCCTGGCACACCCCGCCCTTCGAGCTGACCGAACGCGACGGCCGCTGGTACGGGCGGGGCGCCGCGGACTGCAAGGGCGGTGTGATCATGCATCTCACCGCACTGCGCGCGCTCAAGGCGAACGGCGGGGTCCCGGTCAACGTCAAGGTGATCGTGGAGGGTTCGGAGGAGCAGGGCACGGGCGGTCTGGAGCGCTACGCCGAGGCCCATCCGGAGCTGCTGACCGCCGACACGATCGTGATCGGCGACGCGGGCAACTTCCGGGTGGGGCTGCCGACGGTCACGGCCACGCTGCGCGGGATGACGCTGCTGCGGGTCTCGGTGGAGACCCTGGAGGGCAATCTGCACTCCGGCCAGTTCGGCGGGGCGGCCCCGGACGCGCTCGCCGCGCTGATCCGCGTCCTGGACTCGCTGCGCGCCGAAGACGGCTCGACGACGGTCAAGGGCCTCGACGCGGACGCGGTGTGGGACGGGCTGCAGTATCCGGACGAGGAGTTCCGCAAGGACGCCAAGGTGCTCGACGGGGTCGGGCTGATCGGCTCCGGTACGGTCGCGGACCGCGTCTGGGCGCGCCCGGCGGTCACCGTGCTCGGCATCGACTGCCCGCCGGTGGTCGGCGCCACCCCGTCCGTCCAGGCGGGCGCGCGGGCGCTGATCAGCCTGCGGGTGCCGCCGGGCGTGGACGTGGCCGAGGCCAACCGGCTGCTCGCCGACCACCTCCGGTCCTCGGCGCCGTGGGGCGCGCGGCTTTCGGTGGAGCAGATCGGCGAGGGCCAGCCGTTCCGCGCGGACACCACGAGCCCGGCGTACGCGGCGATGCGGGAGGCGATGCGCCTGGCGTACGACGGCCAGGAGATGGCGATCGCCGGGCAGGGCGGCTCGATCCCGCTGTGCAACACACTGGCCTCGCTCTACCCGAAGGCGGAGATTCTGCTGATCGGGCTGAGCGAGCCGGAGGCGCAGATCCACGCGGTCAACGAGAGCGTCTCACCGGAGGAGTTGGAGAAGCTCTCGCTCACCGAGGCGCTGTTCCTGGGGATGTACGCGGCGGGCAAGGACTGAGGCCCCCTCGCCCCGCACCCGGTCGGCGGGCGGCCCCATGGGCTGGGCCGGCGTGGTCAGCCCATGGGGACGCCCGCTTCGAGATACAGCGGGCGGCCCTGCTCACGGGCGCGCAGCGCCCAGCGCAGCCGGCTCAGCCGCACCGGTGGCAGCAGCGCGGCGGCCTCGCTCTCGGTGACGAAGCGCCAGCCGCGCAGTTCGGAGCGGGGCAGCAGCACCTCCTGGGCGGCCGCGCTGGAGAGCTTGCCGCCGTCGAAGAGCAGCCGCAGGCCCCCGTAGCCGGGCGGCTGGGGGCGTTCCCAGTCGGCCACCAGCAGCCGCAGCGGTTCGTCCAGCCGTACCCCCAGCTCCTCGGTGACCTCGCGCACCCCGGCGCACATCGGGGGTTCGCCCGGTTCGACGACACCGCCGGGGAACTCCCAGCCGGGCTTGTAGGTGGGGTCGACGAGCAGCACCCGGTCCTCCTCGTCGAAGAGCAGGACCCCGGCGGCCAGCGTCTCCGCCCTCGGCTCCGGGGTCTGCACGATGTCGCAGGTCCCGGCGCCCTCGCGGACCGCGTCGGCGATGTGCTGGGCGGTCTGGCGCGGGGTGAGCCCGGTGGTGTCCACGACATGGGCATCGGTGGTCAGCCAGGTCAGGGCCGCCCGGTAGGGCGCGAGATGGGCCAGGCACCACTGGCGTACGGACTCGCTCGCGTCCGCGTCCCCGGGTATCTCCTCGCGTTCGGCTATGCGCTCGCGAAGGATCGTTTCATCGGTGTGCAGCAGAACATGCCGTACGGGGATGCGACGGGCCGCGAAACCGCCGAAGATCTCATCCCGGTACTCCTGTCTGAGGACCGTCATCGGGACCACGAGCGGGCCGCCGACCTCCGCGATCAGCGCCGCTCCGGTGTCCACCACCAGCCGGCGCCAGGAGGGCAGATCCTGGTAGTCGGACACCTGCTCAAGACGTTTCCGCGGGAGCATCATCCGCAGACCGTTACCGACCAGTTCCGGGTCGTAGAACGTACTGCCGGGCATGAAGTCCACCAATTCGCGGGCCGCGGAGGTCTTACCCGCACCGAAAGCACCGTTCAGCCAGACGATCACATTTCCCCCTATTCCATCGCCTCCTGACAGTTGCCCGCATCACCCTGTCACGGAAACGCGCGAAGACGACCGAGTGACGGATCGCGTCGCTCCGGACGGGTTGGGCGCGGGACGCGGGGCGGTGCGGGGGCGCATGGTCGGGGATCGTGTGGCCCTTGTGCCACAGGGGTCACCGTGGCCACATGAGCCACAGTGACCTCTGTCGTATCACCCCTTGCTGGCGCCGAGGGTGAGTCCGGCGATGAAGTGGCGCTGCAACAGCAGGAAGACCAGCACCGTGGGAAGCGCCACGATCACCGACCCCGCCGCGAGCAGGTTGTAGTCGGTGAAGAACTGGCCGCGCAGATTGTTGAGCGCGGAGGTGATGGGCAGCTTGTCACCATCGGAGATGAAGACCAGCGCCCAGAGGAAGTCGTTGTACATCCAGGTGAATTGCAGGGTGGCGAGCGCCGCCAGCGCGGGCCGGCACAGCGGAAGCGTGATGTTCCAGTACTGCGTCCAGACCCCCGCCCCGTCCACCCGCGCCGCCTCCACGATCTCATCGGGAATGGTGCGCATGAAGTTGGCGAGGACGAAGACGCAGAATCCCACCTGGAAGGCGACCTGAACGGCGAGCACGGCCCAGTAGGAGTCGTACATCGTCATCGAGTCCGACATCCAATAGGGCAGATCGATCTTGGTGAAGAGCACATAGAGCGGGGTGACGATGACCTGCTGCGGCAGCAGATTGCCCGCCGTGAACACCATCAGCAGCACCAGCCCGCCGCGTATTCTCAACCGGGTCACACAGAAGGCGACGAACGAGGCGAGAAACAGCGTCAACAGCACCCCGGGCACCGCGATGATGAGCGAGTTGACGAAGTACTTGCCCATCCCGGAGTCGTTGAACGCCTTGGCGTAGTAGTCGAACGACAGATGGCGCGGCAGCGAGAAATAGCCGTATTTCGCGGTCTCCTCGTACGGCCGCAGCGAGGCGTAGATGGCGAGCAGCAGCGGGGCGAGGAAGGCGAGCGACACGACCATCAAAAAGGCGTGCAGCCCGAGCCGGCCAGGGGTCACCCGGCGCTTGGCGGTGCCGGTCACCGGGGTCACGGTCCGTACGGGGGCGGGCGGAGTGGTGACGGTCATCCCTTCTTCCCCCCTCGCAGCTCCTGGACCAGATAGGTCACGATGAATCCCAGGGACACGGTCAGCAGGACGACGGCGATCGCGGAGCCGAATCCGATCCGGCTGGCCTCGCCGATGATGTTGTCGGTGACCAGCACCGAGAGCAGTTCGAGCCCGTTACGGCCGTGGTTGATGGCGTAGACGATGTCGAAGGCGCGCAATGCCTCGATCACGGTGATGACGCCGACGATGATATTGACCGGCCGCAGGGTGGGCAGCACCACCCGGAAGAAGGTCTGGGTCTCGCTTGCGCCGTCGATCGCGGCCGCTTCCTTGAGCGAGGGATCGACGGATTTCAGCCCGGCCAGATAGAGGATCATCACATACCCGGTGTGCCGCCAGGCTGCCGCCAGCAGCACCATCCAGATATTGAGGTCCGGGTCTCCGAGCCAGTCCACCGGGTCGTTCTTGTTGGCGAGGATCGCGTTCAGCGCACCCTGGTCACGGGAGAAGACCAGCTGTGCGATGAAGCCGACGATGGCGAGCGAGAGCACCACCGGCATATAGAGGGTGGACTGGTAGAAGCGGCTGAACCGGACACCCTTGTCCAGCAGTACGGCCAGCAGCAGCCCGAAGGGGGTCGCGACCAAGCCGAGAAAGGCCACCCAGAGCAGATTGTTGCGGACCGCGGGCCAGAACGGCGGATAGTCCGTGAAGAGGGTCTTGTAGTTGTCGATGCCCACCCAGTGGATATCGCCGATGCCGTCCCAGCTGGTGAAGGACAGGCCGATGGAGGCGAGGGTCGGGCCCCAGATCAGGGCCAGGTCGAGCAGGATGGGTATGCCCAGCAGCACGCCGATGACGGCGAGGTCGCGGGAGGTGAATCTCCGCGGACCCCGCCGTTTGGCACGCCGCGCGGTCGTGAGCGGCACGGCGCGAATCTCCTAGTCGCTGGCGAAGATGGTCTTCTTCTGGGACTCGATGTCCTTGGTGAGGGTATCGATGTCGTTCGGCTTGTTGATGAACTGCTGAATGGCCCGGATCATCACCTGGGACGCGAAGTCCGGCCGGGTGTCGCGGTCCATGAACTGCGATATCTGCTTGGCATTCGAGACGAGGTCCACGGCCTTCTTCTGCAGCGCGTTGTACGACGAGGTGGACGCCTTGTCGTTGACGGCGATGTTGTTCGGGTCCCGCTTCAGGTAGATCTCCTCGGCGGCGGGGGTGGCGAGGTACTTCATCAGCTCCTTGCCCTCCTTCTGCCGCTTGGACTTCTTCGCCAGCAGAAAGCCGTCGATGGGCGCTTCCACCGCGTCCTGCCCGTAGGCGGAGTCGATCTCGGGGAAGGGGAAGAAGTCCAGATCATCGCGGTCGGCGGCGGAGAACTGCTGCCCGGGGTGGGGCAGTCCGAAGACCGCCATACCGGACTTCTTCTGCGCCAGGCTCTGGGCGGCCTCCTGCCAGGTCCGCCCGTTGGCGCCCTTCTGGTGGTACGGCATCAGTCCGCGCCACAGGTCGAAGACGTTTTTGACCTTGGGATCGGTCCAGGACTCCTTGCCGCCCATGAGGGAGATATGGAAGTCGTAGCCGTTGGCCCGCATATTGAGATAGTCGAAGGTCCCCATGGCGGGCCAGCCGTCCTTGTCGCCGAAGGCGATGGCGTCGAGGCCGTCCTTGTCCATCCGCTTGGCGAGCGCCCGGAACTCGTCGAAGGTCTTCGGAACCTCGTAGCCGTGCTGGGCGAAGACGCTCTTCCGGTAGAAGACGGCCCAGGGGTAGTAGTAGTACGGCACGAGGTACTGCTTGCCGTCCTTGCCGGTGGACTGCGCCTTGAGCGCGTCCGAGAAGCCGTCGAAGCCCTTCCAGAGGTCGCTGATCTCGGCGAGCTGCCCCTGTTCGGCGAAGAACTGCATGCGGTACCCGGCGAACCACATGAAGACGTCGTCGGGGGTGCCCTTCAGATAGCGGTTGATGCCCTCCTGGAAGGCCTCGTGGTTGACGGTGTTGACCTTGACCTTCTTGTCCGACTTCTTCTCGTACGCGTCGAACACCTCGGCGAACGCCTTGCGGGGCACGGCGTCGGAGGCATTGGAGCCGATCTTCACTTCGTTGCCCGGACCACCGCAGGCGGTCAGCAGCGTAGGAAGGGCTACCGCGCCGGCTCCGGCCGCGGTGCCTCGTAGTAGCGCACGGCGGGAGATCCGATGTCCTGACGATGACGGTGCCATGTGCCCCTCCACAGAGGTTCAATCAAACACAACCGAACGCGAGTGAGGGGATCTCACCCGGCGGCCAGGCGGATCGTCAAGGGTTTTGACGAGATATCGAACAACTGTTATCGCATCTCTTCCAACAGACTCCAACAGGGTCTACCGTAAACGCTCGCATGTGACGCAGCTATGACACTGCGTTACCCCCGTTGAGAACGGAGGACCCGCATCGTGCGCCACCGCTGTTTTCGACCCGCGAGACGAAGAGTCATCGGAGCACTGAGCGCCGGTCTGCTGGCCACGGTCGGCCTGGCCCTCCCGGCCGTCGCCCAGCCCGCGCACCCCGCCGAGGTCACCACACCGGCCTCCGACCCGGGCGCCGCGCCCGGTGACGGGCTCGCCCTCACCCCTCCGATGGGCTTCAACAACTGGAACTCCACCCACTGCCGCGCGGAGTTCAACGAGTCGATGGTCAAGGGCATCGCCGACATCTTCGTGGCCAAGGGACTGAAGGACGCCGGATACCAGTACGTCAACCTCGACGACTGCTGGGCGCTGCCGCAGCGCGATGCCAACGGCAAGCTGGTGCCCGACCCGGTCCGCTTCCCGAACGGCATCAAGGCCGTCGCCGACTATGTCCACGCCAAGGGACTGAAGATCGGCATCTACACCAGCGCGGGCACCAAGACCTGCAACAGCGCCGGCTTCCCCGGGGGGCTCGGCCATGAGAAGTCCGACGCCCAGCAGTTCGCCGACTGGGGCATCGACTACCTCAAGTACGACAACTGCAATAACCAGGGTGTCGACGCCAAGCAGCGCTACCGCACCATGCGCGACGCCCTGAAGGCCGCGACCGAGACCACCGGCCGCCCCATCGTCTACAGCATCTGCGAATGGGGCGAGAACAAGCCCTGGGAGTGGGCTGGGGAAGTCGGCCAGCTGTGGCGGACCACGGGCGACATCAGCGACAGCTGGGGCAGCATGCTGTCGATCGCCAAGCAGAACCTGCCACTCGCGAAGTACGCCGGGCCCGGCCACTGGAACGACCCCGACATGCTGGAGGTCGGCAACGGCGGGATGACGGCCACCGAGTACCGCAGCCACTTCTCGCTCTGGTCGATCATGGCCGCACCGCTGCTGATCGGCACCGATCTGCGCAAGGCCAGCGCCGAGACCTACGAGATCCTCGGCAATCACGAGGTGATCGCCGTCGATCAGGACCCGCTGGGCAAGCAGGGCACCGTGGTCTCCTCCGAGGGCGGGCGCTGGGTCGTCGCCAAGGAGATGGCGGACGGCAGCCGTGCCGTCGCGCTGTTCAACGAGACCGACCGGCCGCAGCACATCGCCACCACGGCGACCGGGGTCGGGCTGCCCCGGGCGACCGCGTACCGGCTGCGCGACCTGTGGGCGCACAAGGACTACAACACCGCCGGAGCCATCTCGGCCACCGTCCCGGCCCATGGCACCGTGCTCTACCGGGCCTCGGCCGACACTCGCTGGGCCTCCTACCCGCCCGCCGCCGAACTCGGCCTCGACGGCACGGCGCTGGCCGAGGCCGGGGCCATGGCCCAGGTCGACACCACGCTCACCGACCTCGGCCGCACCCCGGCCCAGCAGGTCTCGGTCCGGCTCACCGGCCCCGACGGCTGGCGGATCAAGGCCACCTCCCCGACCCGGGCCGCCTCGCTGCCCACCGGCTCGAAGCTGGCCACACGCTGGCAGGTGACCGCGCCCACCGGGGCCACGCCCGGTGCGTACGACCTGACGGTCAGCGCCGACTACCGCTCACCGGGAGGCGACAAGGCGACCGCCCGGCTGGTCTCGGCGGTCCATGTGGTGGTCGCACCGCCCTCCGGCGGCTCGTACGCCAGCGATCTGCCCTGGCTGAGCGCGCTCAACGGCTGGGGCCCGGTGGAGAAGAACACCAGCGTCGGCGAGAACGAGGCGGGTGACGGCCATCCGCTCACCCTCGGCGGCACCACATACGACAAGGGCCTGGGCGTGCACGCGCCGAGTGAGGTCACGTACTACACCGGGGGCCGGTGCTCGCGCTTCACCGCGCAGGTCGGCGTGGACGACGAGGAGGGCACCGCCGGGACGGTCGGCTTCGAGGTCTGGGCGGACGACGCCAAGGTGGCATCGTCGAAGACGCTGACCAACGCCGATCCGGCCACCGCCCTCGACGCCGCCATCGGCGGGGCGAAGACGGTCCGGCTGGTCGTCACCGACGGCGGGGACGGGGTCACCAGCGACCACGGGGACTGGGCCGACGCGGCCTTCACCTGCTGAGACCTCGCTGAGACCACCACGTTGAGACGTCTCGGCCGCGCCGAGATCCACCGTTGAGATCCACCGCTGAGATCCGCCCCTTCCCGCGGCCGTCCCGGGCTCAGCACTCGGGCCGCCCGGGAAGGGGCGCGTCATTGTCGCCGCCCTTGACGTAGACGACGCTCACGTAGACATCCCGATGGCCGTTGTCGTCGTCGGTCCTGGCCCACCACACGTTCGTCCACTTGCCATAGGTCTCCCGGCGGCCCAGGTTCTCCTGGCAGTAGAAGTAGTTCACGCCGTGCTTGAGGGCGCCGACCGGCTCACCGCCGTGGGTGTAGGAGGTGGCGTCGCGCCACACCTCGCAGTCGTACCGCCCGCCGTCGCCGCCATGGCAGACGGGCGCGGCGCCCGAGGGCGGGGCCGATGACGCCGCCGGGCCGCTCGGGTCGCCCTTCCCGCCGTCCCGAGTGGGTGAGGCCGTGTCATCCGACTCGGTGCTGCCCTGCCCGGCCGTGGCGCTCGCCTTACCGCCGCCCGGTGCGGCGGTCTTCCCCCGGCCCGCTTCGCTCGGCGGATCCTTCGTCCGCCCCGACTCCGTGGTGTGGTCATCGCCTCCGACCAGTGCGTACGTCAGCCCGCCGCCGATGAGCGCGACGGTGGCGGCCGCGGCCGCGATGAGCGCTCCACGGCGCCTGCGCCCCGCGCTTCGCGCACCGGCCCCGTCCGCCGCGCCCGGCTCCCCGCTCACCAGTGGCTCCGCCACGGGCGGCGGGCCGAAGCCCGGAGGCGGGGCGGAGGGGGTTGACCCGCTCAGTGGAACGGACGGCGGCCCGGCCGCGCCGCGCGGCGTCTCCCCCGCCGCCACCTCCGCCAGCATCCGGCGCGCCTCGGCGGCGGACGGCCGCCCCCGCGGATCCTTGTCCATCAGCGCGTGCAGCACGGGCGCCAGCGGCCCGGCCAGCCGGGGCTCGGGCAGCGGCTCGTTGACGATCGCGGTGAGCGTGGACCATACGGAGGTGCGGCGGAACGGCGACGAGCCCTCCACCGCCGCGTACAGCGTCATCCCCAGCGCCCAGATGTCCGAGGCCGGGCTCGGGTCCTGGCCCTGGGCGCGCTCGGGTGCGAGATAGTCCAGGGAGCCGATCAGCTCGCCGCTGCGGGTGAGCTTGGTGGTCGCGCCGTCCTCGGGCGCCTCGAGGCTCGCGATGCCGAAGTCCGTAAGGACGACACGGCCCTCGCGGTCCAGCAGCACATTGCCGGGTTTCACATCCCGGTGCAGCACCCCGGCACCATGGGCCGCGCCGAGCGCGTCCGCGACCTCGGCGCCGATCCCCGCGGCCTCCCGGGGGTCGAGGGTGCCCCGCTCGTCGAGCACATCGTCGAGCGAGGGCCCGTCGATCAGCTCCATGACGATGAGCGGCAGCCCGCCCTCCTCGGCCACGTCGTGGACTGTGATCACACCGGAGTGCCGGATCCGGGCCGCCGCCCGCGCCTCCCGCTGCATCCGGGTGCGCAGATCGGCCAACTCGGCGCTGGACGCGTCGGTGTGGGTGCGCAAGACCTTGACCGCGACCTCCCGGCCGAGCACCGCGTCCACGGCCCTGCAGACCACGCCCATGCCGCCCCGGCCGAGGCGGCCCGTCACCCGGTACCGCCCGCCCAGCAGCCGCCCGGCCAGATCGCCGCCCATGTCCGCCGGTGCCACCGGGCCGCCTCCCCTCGCGCGCTCCTCGGTCCCGCCCGGCCACTGCCGGGCTCAGGGCGAACAGCTTAGGGGCAGACGGTGACAGCGGGTCATGGTCAAACGGTGAAGGAGCGGGGCTCAGTCGCCGGTGGGAGATGTCTCCGCCACCGGGCCGAACCCCTCCAGCCGCGCCTCCTGCGCCGCCGCGGCGGCCGCGCCCACCAGCCCGGCGTCGGTGCCCATCTGCGCCGGGACGACCTCCAGGCCCTGGACGAACGACAGGGTCGCGTAGTGGCGCAGGGCGCGCCGCAGGGGCGCGAAGAGCACGTCCCCGGCGCCCGCCACGCCGCCGCCGACGACCGCCACCTCAATTTCGACGAGCGCGGCGGTCGCGGCGATCCCGGCGGCCAGGGCCTGGGCGGCCCGTTCGAAGGAGGCCCGCGCGACGGGGTCTCCGGCCCGCGCCGAGGCGGCGACGGCCTCGGCGCTGGTGTCGCCGTCCGGCCCCGGGCGCCAGCCGCCGTCCAGGGCGCGGCGGGCGATGTTGGGGCCGCTGGCGATCCGCTCCACGCAGCCGCGTCCGCCACAGGGGCACGGGTCGCCGTTCAGCTCCACGCTGATGTGGCCGATGTGCCCGGCGTTTCCGGTCGGGCCCGGGTGCAGCCGGCCGCCCAGGACCAGCCCGCCGCCCACGCCGGTGGAGACCACCATGCACAGCGCGCTCTTACGGCCGCGCGCCGCGCCCTGCCAGTGTTCGGCGGCCGTCATCGCCGGCCCGTCGCCGACCAGTGACAGCGGCAGTGCGCCGGTGGTCTCCCGGACCCCGGCGACCAGCGGGAAGTCACGCCAGCCGGGGATGTTGACGGGGCTGACGGTGCCCACTGAGGCGTCCACCGGGCCCGCGCTGCCGATGCCGACGGCGGCGACCCGCGACCAGTGCGCGGTGGCCGCGAGCTCCTCGAGCACGGCGGTGACCTGCCGCATCACCGTGGCGCCGTCCTCCTGCGCGCGGGTGGCGCGGCGGGTCCGTACGACCAGCTTTCCGCTCCCGTCCACCAGGGCGCCCGCGATCTTGGTCCCGCCGATGTCCAGTGCGGCGATGAGGTCACGTGGCATAGGTGTCGACTCTCCTGGTGGGCATGCTGGTGGGCATGGACGTGTTCGGCGTGCGGCAATAGTCTTCCCGGCGCTGACAACGTTGTCCAGGGGCTATGCTCGTCACTCCTTCCCCCACGACGACCAGCGACGGGACGAGCGCACTGTGACCGACACCGCCCCGGGCACCGCCAGCCGCACCCCCACACGCCGTTACGGCACCCGGCCCACTATGAAGGATGTGGCCGCACGGGCCGGGGTCGGCCTCAAGACCGTCTCCAGAGTGGTCAACGGCGAGCCTGGCGTCACCCCCGACACCGAGCGCCGCGTCCAGGAGGCCATCACCGCGCTCGGCTTCCGCCGCAACGACAGCGCCCGCATTCTGCGCAAGGGCCGTACGGCGAGCATCGGACTGGTGCTGGAGGATCTGGCCGACCCTTTCTACGGTCCGCTGAGCCGCGCGGTCGAGGAGGTCGCCCGCGCCCATGGCGCGCTGCTGATCAACGGGTCCAGCGCGGAGGACCCCGAGCGGGAGCAGGAGCTGGTGCTCGCGCTGTGCGCGCGCCGGGTCGACGGCCTCGTCATCATCCCGGCCGGCCATGACCACCGCTATCTGGCGCCCGAGATAGCGGCCGGGGTCGCCACCGTCTTCGTCGACCGGCCCGCGGGGCGCATCGACGCCGACGCCGTGCTCGCCGACAGCTTCGGCGGTTCCCACGACGCCGTCGCCCATCTGATCGCCCACGGCCACCGCCGGATCGGCTTCCTTGGCGACCTGCCGGGCATCCACACCGCCACCGAGCGGCTGCGCGGCTATCACGCGGCGATGAGCGAGGCCGGGCTGCCGGTCCATGACGCCTGGGTCTCGCTCGGCCCCACCGACCCGGAGCGGGTCCGGGCCGCGGCCACCGCGATGCTGGACGCCGCCGAGCCGGTCACCGCGCTCTTCGCGGGCAACAACCGGGTCACCGTCACGGTCGTACGGGTCCTGGCCGAGCGCCCCGCGCCCGCCACGCCGGTGGCCCTCATCGGCTTTGACGACTTCGAGCTCGCCGATCTGCTCTCCCCCGGGATCACCGTCATAGCCCAGGACTCGGCCCAGCTCGGCCGCACCGCCGCCGATCTGCTCTTCCGCCGCCTCGACGGCGCGGGCGGGGATCCCCGGCGGCTCGTCCTGCCGACCCGGCTGATCCCGCGCGGCTCGGGCGAGCTGCCCCCGCCCCCGACATCCTGAGCGCCCTCTCCCCGAACGGCCCGTTTCCTCCGAACGCCTGAACGGCCCCGTTCCGGTTGCCTCGGTCTCCCACTCCCCCGAGGGTGGAGGCGGAGGGCCCGGGGCCCGTCCGACGGAACGAGGGAGACGCGATGAGCGGGCGCCGAACGCGGACGATCTGCGCGGTGAGCCTCATGGCCGTGCTGGCGCCGGCCGCCGTCGGCTGTTCGGAGGACGGGGGCACCCCGTCCTCCGAAGTGTCCCGGGCCTCCGCCGCCATCGCGTCCGCGAGGGCGTCGGCCCAGGCCGAGCTGGACAAGATCAAGGGCGGCTCCCCGGCCAAGCGCGAGGTGAAGGTCGGCCGGGTGAGCCGCGACGGCGCGGGACGGGCCGTGGCACCGCTGACCGTGACCAACGGGAGCAAGCACCCGGCCGGCTACGCCATCGAGGTCAACTTCCGCGACGCGAGCGGGGACTTGGTGGACGCCGTCGTCCTACGCCTGTCCAAGGTGCCCCCGAACCAGCCCACCCCGGCCACCGCCCGCAGCCACCGCAAGCTCACCGGCCGCATCACGGCGAACGTGGGCACGGCGGTGCGGTACTGACCGTACTGACCGGCACTGACCACCAGGACCCGAGGACCCGTGGACCCGTGGACCCAAGGCCCCCAGGGGACCAGGGACCAGGCTCGAAAGGCACAGAGGCCATGTCACAGGTGCACCACCGGTTCGCGGACATCCAGGGCCGACGGCTGTTCTACCGCGAGGCCGGTCCCGCGGACGCGCCCGCGCTCGTCCTCCTGCACGGCTTCCCCACCAGCTCGTTCATGTTCCGCGACCTCATGCCGCGCCTGGCGGACGGCTACCACCTCATCGCCCCCGACCACCTGGGCTTCGGCTTCTCGGACGCCCCCGGCGTCGACGAGTTCGACTACACCTTCGACGCCCTCACCGACCTCACCGCCGGTCTCCTCGACCACCTCGGCCTCGACCGTTACGCCCTCTACGTCCAGGACTACGGCGCGCCCATCGGCTGGCGCCTGGCCCTGCGCGCCCCCGAAGCGGTCACCGCGATCGTGACGCAGAACGGCAACGCCTACGACGAGGGCTTCGTCGAGGACTTCTGGCGGCCCGTATGGGCCTATCAGGAGGATCAGAGCCCGAAGCACGAGGAGGCCATCCGCCAGGCCCTCTCCCTGGACCTGATCAAGTGGCAGTACGTCACCGGCGCTCCCGACGAGAGCCTGGTCAGCCCCGACGCCTGGCACCACGACTTCCAGCAGGTGTCCCGCCCCGGCAATGACCTGATCCAGCTCAAGCTCTTCCGGGACTACGCCACCAACAGCCCCCTGTACCGCCGGGTGCACGAGTACTTCCGCGCCCACCAGCCGCCCCTGCTCGCCGTATGGGGCCGTGACGACCCCATCTTCGGCCCCGACGGCGCCCGCGCCTTCGCCCGCGACAACCCGAAGGCCGAGACGCACCTCCGGGACGGCGGCCACTTCCTCCTCGAAACCGGCCTGGACGAGGTGGTCCCCATGATGCGGAAGTTCCTCGGCACCCATGTGGGCACACGCTGAACCACGCACCCACCCCGCCCACGCCGGTCCGTTCCACGACCTCTCAGGCGGCGAGCACCTTGGCCTTGGCGCGCTCGTACTCCTCGGGCGTGAGGTCGCCGTGATTCTTGAGCTCCACGAGGTGCGCGAGCTCCTCCGCGTGGCCCGTGGTGGCGGTCGTCCGCACGAACTCCCGGAAGTCCGCCTCCGCCTTCTCGGCCCGCTTCATCTCACGCATGCCCATCTCGCGGCCACGTGCCACCAGGTACACGAGGACGCCGAGGAAGGGCAGCACCAGGACGAAGACGGTCCAGCCCGCCTTGGCCCATCCGTTCAGCGAGTCGTCGCGGAAGAGATCGGCGAACACGCGGAACAACAGAAACAGCCACAGGATCCACAGAAAGACCCACATCGTGGTCAGAAAAACATTCAGCAGTGGATAGTCCATCGTCTGCCTCCCGTCGGACACGCCCGGCGGGGCCGCCAGGGCCCCACCAAGGCCCACATCTTCAGCTTACGGCGGTCCCCGGTCGGCGCAGCAGCGGATGCCATGAGGGCCAGCGGTGCGTACCAATGGGAAGGCGGGGCGTCACCACGCGGCGGAGGCCGGAAGGGCGGGTGGGCCATGGAGCTCCAGGTTCTTCCTCTGGCCGTCACCATGATGGCGGGGCCGCAGATCGTGGCCGCCGTCGTCCTGGTGACCACGGCGCGGCCGGTGCGGGTGTGCCTGGCGTTTCTGCTGGGGGTGGCGATCGCCACGGCGGTGGGAGTCGCCCTGGCCCGGGGGATCTTCGCGCTGCTGGGGCAGGCGATCGCACCGGGCAACTCGTCCGATCGGGGTGTGGCGGCGGTCATCGTCCAGCTGGTGCTGGTGGGGCTGCTGGCGCTGGTCGCCGTGAAGAACGTGGTGAAGCGGCGGACGGTCGAACTGCCGAAGTGGCTGGGCTCGCTGATGGAAGTCGGCCCCCGTAAGGCGCTCACGACCGGCTTTCTGATCATCCTGCTCATGCCGTCCGACATCGCGGTCATGCTGACCGTGGGGGCGAATCTGGAGCAGCATGACGCGGATTGGACGGCGGCGCTGCCGTTCGTCGCCGCCACTGTGCTGATCGCGGCGCTGCCGCTGCTGTTCTACCTCCTTCTCGGCGATCGGGCGCGGCATGCGATGCCCCGGCTCCGGGAGTGGCTCACCACCCATAGCTGGGTGGTCAATGTCGCCGCGTGCCTGATCTTCATCGTGCTCATCCTGGCCCCCTGACGGCCGCCTCTGGGCGGCCCCGGCTGACGGCCTGTGGGGCGGAGAACCCGGCTTCAACCGCCCCGGCCGGGTGCGCCCATGCGGCCCGTGGCGGCCAGAAGGGCGATCACGGCGAGGGCGGCCAGCAGGATCAGCACCAGGAAGAGCACCGTGAGCACGGTGGGGTGGTTCCACAGGGCGAACACCGCGACCGGCACCAGCAGGGCCGTCGTCGTCAGTCCTCGCCGGTGGTCGGCGGTCCAGGTGCCGGCCCGGCCGGTGCGCATCCCGTGGGCCGCGCCCCAGCGGGCCGCGCTGTCGGCGAGGACCTCGGCCCGGCCGCGTACCGTGCTCGGCAGCCGCCCCGGGCCTGCCAGATAGGCACCGAGCGCGACCACCAGGCCGAGCACCAGCACGGTGAGCACGGTGACCCGCAGGAAGCGCACCACCGTGTTGAAGAGGGCCGAGGCGGTCTCCCGGGACAGCACGCTCGTCGGCACATGGTCGAGGTAGTAGCGGCGGCCCACCACGAGGACCAGCGCCAGGGCGAGGGAGGTGAGCGCGGTGCCCAGGGCCGCGCGGGCGAGCGCCCGGCGGCGCCGGCGGGCGAGCAGCACTCCCGTACCGCCGAGGGTCACGGTCAGCGCGGGCAGCCAGTTCCCGGCCAGGTCGAGCAGGCGCGCCGACCGTCGGATGGTGTCGAGCCGGTCGGAGTGGAAGAGGACGAGCCGCTGGTGGATGTCGGGGACGCCGGTCACCGCGGGGAGCCCGGCGTCCACCAGCTGCTGTCTGACCCGCTCCACGGCGGCGCCGACGTTGAGGGTGACGGTGTGGCCCTCGACGCCGACCGGCCCGCCGCCCTTGCCGGTGAGGGCGCTCACGACGGCGGTGTGGGCGGCCCGGTTGGCGCCGGTCCACACCGCGGGGAACTGCTCGCTGCGGACGATGTGGGCGGCCACCTTCCGCACCGCCTGGTCCAGGGCCGAGTCCAGCTGCGGGGCCAGCCCCTCGATGGTGTCGGCGGCCCGCTCCGGGAGGCCGTGGGCGCGCAGCCAGGAGGCGATGTCGGCGGTGATCTCTTGGCTGTTGTGGCGGATGTCGACGGCCTGGCTGACCTGTTCCACGGCGGTGTCCTGGATCGCCGGGTCCTTCGCGAGCGGGGCGACGGTCGCCACATAGCGGTCGGTGTCCAGGACGATGTCATGGACCCAGACCGTCAGCACGGACACCGGTACGAGGAGGCAACCGAGCAGGATCAGCAGGGCCGACACGGCGCTTCTGGCCATGACACCCATCTCCCGCCTTCAGCGGCGGGGCCGCATCCCGGGTGACACGTGCGGGTGAGCGGATATGGCCAAGCGGATCAGCCCGGCGGGACGGGCCGGTCTGTGGGTTCCTGCGGATCCGGTGTTCCGGGGTCGGTCAGGAGGCGGCCGGGGCGGCGCGGCCCGCCAGCGCGTCGAGTTCGGCGCGGCCGAGCCCGGTCAGCCGCTCGACCTCGGCGCCGTCGAGCGCCCCGCAGTCCAGCCCGCGCACCAGATGGCCGCTGAGCGCCTTCGCGGTGGCCGGTTCGTCGGCGATGCCGCTGCCTCCGGCCGTACGGTCCACATACGCGGCGAGCCGTTCCGCCGCCGCCTCCAGGCCCTCGCGGTAGAACGCGTAGACGGCGGCGTAGCGGGTCGGGAGATGGCCGGGGTGCATGTCCCAGCCCTGGTAGTACGCGCGCGCCAACGACCGCCGGACCAGGCGGTGGTGGAGCCGCCAGGCGTCGTGGACCCGCTCGGTGGGGCCGACCGGCAGCACGTTGGTGGAGCCGTCGGAGAGCCGTACGCCGGTGCCCGCGGCGGCGACCTGCATGACGGCCTTGGCGTGGTCGGCCACGGGGTGGTCCATGGACTGATGGGCGGCGCCGACGCCACAGGAGGCGCTGTAGTCGAAGGTGCCGTAGTGCAGTCCGGTGACCCGCCCCTCGGCGGCGTCGATCATCCGGGCGACGGTGGCGCGGCCGTCGGGGCCGAGGATGGCCTGGGTGGTCTCGATCTGGATCTCGAAGCCGATACGGCCGGGGGCGAGCCCGTGCGCCTTCTCGAACTCCTCGCACAGCCGGGCCATCGCGGTGACCTGCTCGGCGTACGTCACCTTGGGGAGGGTGAGCACCAGGCCGTCCGGCAGCCCTCCGGCCGCCATCAGCCCGGTGAGGAAGATGTCGAGGGTGCGGATGCCGCGGTCGCGTACGGCGGCCTCCAGGCATTTCATGCGGATGCCCGCATAGGGCGGCGCGGTGCCGTCGGCGCGGGCGGCCGCTACGAGCGAGGCGGCGCGGGCGGCCGCGGCGTCCTCCTCGGCGTCGGGGCGGGGGCCGTAGCCGTCCTCGAAGTCGATCCGCAGGTCCTCCACGGGCTCGCGCTCCAGCTTGGCCCGCACCCGGGTGTGGACGGGCTCGGCGAGTTCGTCGGGGAGGCCGAGGACGGCGGCGAAGGAGGCGGCGTCGGGGGCGTGCCGGTCGAGGGCCGCCAGCGCCTGGTCGCCCCAGTCGCGCACGGTACCGGCGGTGAAGAGGTCGGCGGGGACGTAGACGGTGTGGACGGGCTGGCGGGTGCCCGGGTCGCCGGGGTAGCGGCGGGCGAGATCGGCGTCGACGGCGGCGAGGGAGTCGGCGATGGACGCCCGTACGGCACCGGTCAGACTGGTCCGCACCGTCTCCTGAGGCTCCATGTCCGTTCGCCGCCCTTCCAGCCATTTCCGCTGTACGGAAACGATGATCCGTGCGGTGAAGTTAGCCAGCCATGGAACGGCGGGTCAACACCCTCCCGGCAGGCGCGCGGGCGCCCCCCGCCCCCCGCCGGCCGCGGGCGGCCGGGCGG
>NZ_JBHYVB010000038.1:62460-70184 GCF_042750115.1 Streptomyces sp. NPDC059455 | reverse complement strand
CAGGCGGGCGGGCCGCCATCAGACTCACCGCGCGTTCGAACGCTTGCCTGGGGAAAGTGGCGCCGCAGCTGGGGAATTACGCGGTCGTCGACAAGTGGACGTTCGGGTTTTTCGCCAGCCATGCCTTCACATCCGGGGTGGTGTGCGTGGAAAGGTTGTCCAGGACGATATGGATCTCCTTTCCCGCGTGCGGCTTGACGGCCTTCTTCAGGAACGCCAGGAAGTTCGCGCCGTTCCGGGTCGGCTTGCACTCGCCCAGCACTTCACCGGTCGTGACGTTGAGCGCCGCGAACAGGTTCGTGGTGCCGTGCCGGACGTAGTCGTGAGTGCGCTTCTCGATGGCCGCGAACGTGACCGGCAGCACCGGCTGGGTCCGGTCCAGGGCCTGCACCTGTGTCTTCTCGTCGACCGACAGCACCACGGCGCCAACCGGCGGGGCTAGGTACAGCCCGACGATGTCGGCGACCTTCTCCGCGAACGCCGGGTCTTTCGAGATCTTGAAGGTGCCCGAACGGTGCGGTTTCAGATTCTCCTCACGCCAGATGCGGGCAACGTAATGCCAGGACACCGAAATGCCCTCGCGCCGCTTCAGGTGGTCGGCCAGCGTTCGCGTCGACCAGCGCGAGAGCCCGGAATCCGCGGGCGGGGACATCCTCGTCAAGGCGATCACCCGGGCCCGCGCCCGAGGCGGCACCTGGGCTCGTGGCCCGCCGCGGCGCTTGTCCTCCAGACCGGCAACACCCCGCTCGGCATAACGCGCTTTGCAGCGGTCCACCGTCAGCGGTGCCACACCGGCGAGTTCGGCGATGTCCTTGCGCCGCCGCCCCTCGGCCGACCACAGCACGATCCGTGCGCGAAGCGCCACGACAGCTGGCACATCCCGCGAGCCCGCCAACTCCCGCAGCTCAGCTATCTGTTCAGAGTAGAGATCCACACCAGACCTGTAGGGTCCCAAACCGCGTGACATGTCGATCTTCGTTGGCCTGGGGCTTCTCGGTTGCCTCATGACGGTGTCACCTGGATCGAGTCCCAGATTCATGGCATTTCTCCGCAGGCGCGGATCGGGGCCAGTGGCGCCGATGCCGGGATGAGCCTGGGCCTGTCCCCGAGAGACCGTGGTCAGTCCGCCGTCGGGGCCGCTTCCAGGGCTTCGGCGGTCAGTTTGCCGCGTGGGCCGATGGCGTCGGCCACGCTCAGGCAGGTGCTGTCGTGGAAGACACCGAGTTCGTAGTGCACGGAGTCGGTGTCGACGGAGCGGACCGTGAGCCCGATCTCGTAGTCGCCCGGGTAGGTCACCTCACCGAGATACTGGATCTGGTACGACGAAGGGGGCAGATCTGGCACCGAGCCCGCACCACTTGTCCCAATCGAGTGCGAGGTGAAGGTGGCGACGGCCTCGTCGTACCAAGTGGCCAGTGCGATGAAGTTGACGTGCTGGTTGGAGTCGACGTCACCGATCCGGGAACGCAGCGTGGCCCAGTACGAGTAGTGGGCACGTTGCAGGCGCTCAGGGCGTGGACGGGCGGCTGCCGACGTTCCTGTCTCCGGTAGCTGCATCTCGTCGAGATCGGCGATCAGCTCGTCCGGAAGCTGGAGCGGCCCCGAGCTGTCAGCCAGCACGACGGTGGCGTCGCCACTGCCCACATGCTTGCCGTCGACCATGATCACCTGTTCGAACGTGAATGAGGAGCGCCCGACCCGGCGAACGCCGGTGTGCACTTGCACGCGGGTACCGGTCGGGCCGGCCGGAGCAAGCCGGTTGACCCGTTGGCCGACGAGCAATATTTGGTACGGCCCGAACCCACCCTTACCGATGAGGCGTTCGAAGCGGTGCAGCCGCAGCCGGATCCGGGCGTCTTCCAGCCAGCGGGCCATGCCGATCGTACTTGCCGAGCCGTCTCGACCAAGATCGGCCTGCCGCACCCGGACATCGATCTGGATACCGAACCTCTGACCGTCAGGAGTGTTCATGCATGATGACCTTAGGCCAGCGTCAACTCCGCCACCAGGTCGGACAGGGCACACCACGCGACCAGGTCCAGTTACTCCAAGCCGCACCGCGACGGTGCGCAGCACCGACGGTCTTGCCTTTGCCGACGCGCCACCAGCTCCGCCAAGCTCGCCCGGCATGCCTCCAAACACGTCTCATCTCCATGTCCCATGGGCCAGACATGGGACACGAAGGATAGGAAATGGGACAGAAGAAACGGGAACCTACTAGACCTCAACGATCACAGACGCCTCAGGTTCCATAAACAGAATCACGAGACACTAGTCCGCCAGCCCAGGGACCTCGAAGACCTGATCGACATCTTCGAGTACGTCCAGCGACCGGCCGTAGGCTCGACCGGTGGCCGGATGAACCTGATCAACGACAGCGACCGCCACATGGCCCGGATGATGTGCGTGATGGCGCTGAAGTCCTCTGATCCCGAACACGAATCAACCGGCCCCTTTTCTGATGACGGCGGTTAGTGGTGCGTCGATGATGGAGGCAGCGTCCCGTGTTGGGTTGGCCGGTTCTTCCTGATGGCGAGCGTTTCCCAACCTCATTTTGAGCAGGTCAGGTGCAGTGTGACCCAACTCACCGCACGGGTTGGAAAAGGCTCACCGGGCGGGCGCCTCGGCGAGCGACAGGCTGTTCCCGTCGGGGTCCAGCACGACGACGTGGCGTACGCCGTTGCTGTAGGTCTCGACGGGTTCGTGGTCGATCCCGTGTGCGGCGAGCCGGGCCAGAATGTCGTCGAGGTCGTGCAGCCGCGTCGTCTCCGCTTGGTAGGCGATCACATCGCGCCGGGACGTCTCGACCCACAGCCCCGATGGGCCAGGCGTCGTCAGCTGCTTGGCCTGCAACTCGATGGGGCGCCCGCCCTTCCGCCCGAGTGCGTGGCACAGACGGTGCACGTCGATCAGCGGGTGTATTGCGAGATCTCGAAGTTCATGACGCATCCGCTGAAGAAGCTTGGCCTCAGCAGTCGGAGAGCCCTGCTCGCGCCGGCTCGGCGCCAACCTGTTCCCGCCTCGAATGTAGGCCATGCCTCCAGCGAAGTAATCTCTGTGCTCGGCTGGATGTTCCGCCGGGCAGTCGAAGGGTGCGGGGCATGGGGGTTGCGCGGCAGGTCAGGACGGGGTCGAGGTCGAGGTCGGAGAGAGATCCGAGTCTGCTGCCGGCCCTTGGGATGTTCATCGTGCTGGCCGCAGTACTGGAACGCTGTCTGTCGCTGTTCCGTGGACCGGAGACGTACGTACTCTGCGATGACCTTGTAGAGCTGTCCGAACGACTCGACCGGGAAGCAAGCGTGAACCGGTGGCTCCTGCTGGCCGGCCTCGTGCTGTCCGTGGCGGCACTGGTCGTCTCACGCGTACGCCGTGGACGAGTTCTTCCCGTGCTTTTGCTGTCTTCGGTTCTGATCTTGGTGGTTCTGGCGGACGACTACGCGGCGCGCGCGGATGCCGTCGCCCTGCAGATCTCGACATCCCAGACTTGTGACGAACCCACGAACCTCTACGAGACGTCCCGAGGCTGGTTCAACTGGAATCCACTCGGCTAGGTGCCGTGACCGCATAGGTCCGCCGGGTTCAGGCTGCGGTTTCAAAAGGGCGTCCTCCCCAGCGGCTGCCCTTCTCGCTGCGGATACGTGCACGTTCCTTGCGTTCGGCGGCCAGAACGTCGCGGTGGCGGGCGTTGCTGTTGCGCCAGCGCGCAGGTAGGCGTGCAGGGCCCGGGTCTGCACGGTGTTCCTCCGGATGCCGACGCGGCCGCGCCATGGGCCACGCGGCGCATGTCCATGCCCGGGCCGAGCGCTCGCCGGGCGCCAACCTTGGCACTGCCGTATTCCTTCCAGCGCACCGGCGACAGGCGGTGTCCCGGACAGCTCTGGACAAGGCGCTGACCAGGCTGGACATGATTCGTGCTGTCCGGGACAGAAAGTATCTGTTCCCCTGAGCCGTCCATGCCCACAAGGATCCGATGAGCCGGAGCAACAGCTCCAGCGGAGAGATCTCGTCGATCCCAAGGGGGACAAATGAAACTTCGCCGATCCGCGATCGCTGCTGCGGCTTTTGCGGCAGCGGCAACCGGCGCCATCGCTCCGGCAGCCAGCGCGACTACGACCGCGTCCGCAAAACCCGCCGCGCCCCAAAGGACCGCCGTGGCCTGCTATCTCTACGTAGATGACAGCCGCGGTTACTACAACGTGCGGACGGCCAAGTTCCCCACAGCAGGCCTGATCAAGAAGTACACCGGCACCCGTCTGCCAGTGTGGGACAGGTGCGGCGAAGAACTCGGCGAGACCTACCAGTGCGCGGTGGGCGAGCCGCGGGACAGGTACTACGTCGCCGTGAACTACAACGGCCGCAAGGGCTACGTCGCCGCAGCCTGTGCGGGAGGCCTGGGCGCCTGACCCGGTGCCAGCACCCGCGGAGCAGCCCGGCGTCCTGGTGACCTTTCAGTGGGCAGCGGCGAGTTCTTCGATGTGCTCGGCGAACCGTCGGTGGGGAGCGAAGAGCGGGGCTTGATGACCTGCGGTTAGGTTCTGGCCATGACTGGTGACTGGCGGATGGATCGGATCGGGCTGCTCCGCGAGGGGAGAACCCCGAGTGGGAGTCGGCCGAGCTGGTGGGCAAGCCGGTGTGGTTGTATCCGCGGGACCGGTGGAGTGACGAGCGGTTCAGGCTCGGCACGCGGCATGATGTGCTGCGGGATGCGATCGGCGGCGAACGGGACCGGTTGCGTTCGACGGCCTGACGGTGTGGGCCCGCCGACCGTCAGGACGGCGGGCCCGGTGATCAATGACGGTCAATGGACCTCATGGAGTACTTCGCAGCGGGGCCGGTTACTTCCGCGGGCGCCAGAAGTGCGGAGCGGGTCACTCGTGGCGGGGAGGACGTGGGTCTTCCAGGCGGGAGAGCCAGGTCGTGAGCAGTGCTTCGAGCGTCTCGGACTCCGCGGACGTCAGCAGATTCAGCAGGTGGCGTTCGTTGCGCATGTGGTCGGTGAACGCCTGGTCGATCAGTTCGCGTCCGGGGCCGGTGAGGGCGACGATCCTGCCTCGCTGGTCGTCGTCCGAGCGGCGGCGGGTAACGAGTCCGGCTCGCTCGAGGCGGTCGATCCTCTTGGTCATCGCACCGGTGGTGACCATGGTGTGCGCGGCGAGCTCGCCAGGAGCGCGTTCATAGGGTTCGCCGGCGCGGCGCAGTGCGCACAGGACGTCGAATTCCCCCTCGGTGAGGTCGTAGCGGCTGTATACGCGGCAGAGTTCTTCGGTGAGTTGACCGGCCAGGCGGTGCAGCCGGCCGATCACTCCCTGCGGGGAGATGTCGACGTCGGGCCGTTCGCGGCGCCAGTCGGCCTGGATGCGGGCCACGCGGTCCAGCGGTTGCCGATGTTCCATGGAAGACAAATATAGCTTCCCGGGAAGCTATATTTGTCTTCCATGGAAGCTAATGCGCGTTGGGTGGCGCTGACCGCGGTCGCGCCGGTGGCGTGGGGAGCCAACTACTTCGTCACCCATGAGTTCCTCCCCGCCGGGAGCCCGCTGTACGGGGCCGCTCTGCGGGCGCTGCCCGCCGGGCTCGTCCTGCTGGCGTTGTGCCGGTGGCGTCGGCCGCACGGTGCGTGGTGGTGGCGGTCCGCGGTGCTCGGTTCGCTCAACGTGAGTGTGTTCTTCGTCCTCGTCTACGTCGCCTCCCAGCTGCTGCCGACGAGCGTCGCATCGACCGTCATGGCGGTGTCCCCGCTGACGATGACGCTCATCGCCTGGCCCCTGGTGTCCGAACGGCCCCGGACCGCACATCTGTCCGGTGCCGTGGTCGGGCTCGCCGGGGTGTGCCTCATGCTGCTCACGGGAGCGGAAGGGGTGAGCGTACCGGGAGTTCTCGCTTCGGCCGCCGCCATGCTGGTGTCGTCCTTCGGCCACATCCTGACCAAGCGGTGGAGTGCCGATACCGATGTGCTCGCCTCGACCGCCTGGCAGCTGACCGCCGGAGGGCTGTTCCTGCTTCCGGCCGCCGCGGTGGTGGAGGGCCCTCCGCCCGCCCTCTCCACACCGGCGCTCATCGCCTTCGGCTACGTCTCCCTGGCCGCCACCGCGCTGGCCTTCACCGCCTGGTTCACCGGATTGCGGCACCTGCCCGCGGGGACCGTGGGGCTGATCGGGCTGCTCAACCCCGTCACGGGCGTGCTGCTCGGCACAATGGTCGCCACGGAGGTGCTGACCGTTCAGCAACTGTGCGGACTGGTCCTGGTCCTGGCCGGAGTCGTCCTCGGCCGACCCGCACGCGCGGGCCGACGTGGCACCGGCCGGACGCCCGGTCAACCTGACTCTCACCGGCACCCCGCACCGGATCCCTCGCCCTCCCACTCCCAACACCAGTGAGGCCACTGGGACTTTGGCTAGGGTGCTGCTGAAATGCAGCGCGGGGAAGCACTCATGAGGTACGGGTGGCCTCATGCCACGCACGTTGAGTTCAACGAAAACCCGCACCGCGCTCCGCGTATCGGCGCGTATCTCCCTCGAATTGCTTCTGATCCTCGTCATGGCCGCGGCGGTCCTGTGGGCCCTGGGCCAGATGTGGTCGGTCATCTGGCCGCTCGTCGTCGGCCTGCTCCTCACGACGCTGACCTGGCCCCTGGCCCGCGTTCTGCGCGGGTGGGGGTGGCCTCCCGCGCTGGCCGCCTCGGCCGTGACCCTGCTGTTCCTCCTGGTCGCCACGGGTATCGTGGCGCTGATCGCGGTGCCCGTGGCATCCCAGTCCGGTGAACTGTCCGACGGAGTGACCGAAGGCATCCAGCGGGTGCGTGAATGGGCCGCCGGGCCCCCGCTGAACATCGACGATGCCCAGATCGCGCAGGCCACCGACTCCGCGGCGGCCCGGTTGCAGAGCAGTGCCGGCAGCTTGGTCAGCGCTGTCGTCGCGGGAGTGAGCACGGTGGTCGACGGTGTGATCACCGCTGTCCTGGCGCTCTTCTTGATGTTCTTCTTCCTCAAGGACGGCCCGCGGTTCCTGCCGTGGCTCGCCCAGCAGCTCCCCGGCCGGCTCGCCATCGACATCCCGGCCGTGGCCGCGCGCAGTTGGGACACGCTGGGCGCCTTCGTGCGTTCCCAGGCGCTGGTCGGCCTGCTCGACGCCATCCTCATCGGCCTCGGACTGTGGGCTCTGGGGGTACCGCTGGTGCTGCCGCTGGCGGTCCTGACCTTCATCTCCGCGTTCATTCCCGTCGTGGGGGCATTGTTCGCGGGTGTGGTCGCGGTGCTCATCGCGCTGGTGTTCAACGGCCCGACGGACGCGCTGATCGCCTTGGCGATCATCATCGTGGTGCAGCAGCTTGAGGGCAATGTGTTCCAGCCCATGATCCAAAGCCGCGGCCTCGGCCTGCACGCGGCGGTCGTCCTGCTGGCGGTGACACTGGGCAGCAGTCTGGCCGGGATCGTGGGCAGTCTGCTCGCCGTACCGGTGGCCGCGCTGGTCGCGGTGGCCTGGAACTACGTGCGCGAACAGCTCAGCCATCCGCCACAAGAGCCGGAGAGCAACGAGCAGCCGGCCGGTGGCGCTGTCGTGTCGTAGCCCGTAGCCCGTAGGCATCGGCCCTCGGCGCCGGCGCCGGCAAGCGCATCGGTCGCTGCCGGCCGGGCGGGGGGCCCGGGGGCGGGGCCCGGCGCCCCCCCGTGGGGGGGGGGGCGCGGGGCAGGCCCCGGGGGCGCGGCCGCCCACGGACGCACCCC
>NZ_JBHYVB010000038.1:9544-62450 GCF_042750115.1 Streptomyces sp. NPDC059455 | reverse complement strand
CCAGTCCCCTGCCCCCCGCGCCCCGCGCCCCGGGGGCCCGCCACCACTGCGGTGCGGGCGGGCGCGGGGGGCGGTGGGGTCCCGCCCCCGCCCGCCCGTCGATGGGCGTGGGAGCGGTTCACAGCTCGCTGAGCCAGGACTCCACTGTCATGACCCTCGCCCCTCGTCCGGGGAAGACGCGCTCCATGAAGAAGTCATGGACGTCCGCCTCGGCGTCCGCGCAGGCGTCGCTCAGGACGGTGGCCCGGTAGTCGCGGTCCAGGGCGTCGTAGAGCGTTCCCGCGACCATTGCGCTGGTCGCCACGCCTGTCAGCGCGAGCGATTCGACGTGGTGGGCGCGCAGCACCAGTTCGAGTTCCGTTCCGACGAATGCGCTGGTGCGGCGCTTGGTGATGACGACATCCTCCGGTTGCGGTGCCAGTCGCGGACTGATGTCCGTCTCCCCGGATCCCTCATGAAACAGGGGGCCGGCTCGGTGAAACGCCGTGAACAGGGTGTTGTTCTCGGAGACATCGGCTCCCGATGCCCTCAGCTCCGTACGCACGAAGACGACGAGGATGCCATGCGCGCGAGCCGCGCGTACCAACGACCGCATGGGGGACACGGGCGCTCGGCTGAACGGGTAGTTGGCCAGGATGCCTGTCTGCATGTCACCGATGATGAGTGCGGTGTCGGTGCGGCCGGTCACCCGATCTTCTCCGTGTCGTGGGGCTGGGGCAGTGGATCCTGGACGGTTGACTGTTCCGCTTTTCGCCCGGCCGTCAGCAGGATCACCAATCCGGCGGTGAGCATGAGGGCGATGGCCAGGAGGGCGTAGGTGAAGTCGCCGGTCGCGTCCGCGATGGCGCCGGTCATATAGGGGCCGATGAAGCCGCTGACGTTGCTCACCGAGTTGATCAGCGCGATGCCCGAGGCCGCGGCGGCACCGGTCAGGCACAGCGGCGGCAGTCGCCAGAACTGCGGCATGGCGGTGAAGACGCCGGAGACGCTGACGCAGAACGCCCCGATGAACAACACGTCGTTGTGGGTGAAGGTGGCCAGCAGCAGGCCTACGACACCGAAGGCCAGGGGTACCGCCGTGGAGAACACCACGGACCGGCGCGCCGCCACCTTGGCCCAGGCAAGCATGGCGACGATGGCGATGGCCGAGGGGATGCCGGCGAGCAGCACGCTGCTGACATCCGAGATCGTGGACGCGTTCCCGGTGAGCGTGGAGATCATCGTCGGCAGGAAGAAGGCGATGGGGTACAGGCCGAAGACGATGGCGAAGAAGGCGAAAGACAGCGTCCACACGCGTCCGCTGGAAAGCGCCTGACGCACCCCGGTGAGCGCGCCGTGTGCGTTCTGCTGGGCGGTTTCCAGGGTCAGTCGATGCTGGATGGCGTCCTTCTCCTGGGGTGTCAGCCACTTCGCGTCGGCGGGCCGGTCCGGCAGCAGGCCGTAGATCAGGGTTCCGGACAGGACGGTGAACAGGCCCTCGGTGAAGAACAACGACCGCCACCCGGCGTACCCGGTGAGCTGTTCGCCCCAGGACAGCATGGCCGCGGCGAGGGGCGATCCTATGATGCCGGACAGCGGAATCATGATGAAGAAGATCGACATGGCCCATGCACGCTGTCTCCTGGGAAACCAGAAGGTCATGTACAGCAGGATTCCGGCGGCCAGCCCGGCCTCCGCGAAACCGAGCAGGATTCGCATGACGTAGAGCTGACCAACGCTCTGCACGGCCGCGGTCCCCATGGTGACGAGGCCCCAGGAGACCAGGATGCGGGTGATCCATTTCCGCGCCCCGAATCGGCGCAGCATCATATTGCTGGGGATCTCCACGAGAATGTAGCCGATGAAGAACAGGCCGGAGGCCAGGCCCAGCTGTCCGGCGGTGATGCCGAGACTCTTGTTGAGCGACTGTGCCACGTAGCCGAGATTGGCACGGTCGATATAGCTCATCACGTAGGCGAGGCCGATGAGCGGGATGATGCGGATACCTACTTTGCGCCAGACCCGGCGCATGTCGTCGTCTGTTGTCTTTGTCGGGGCGGTGACCTCGGCCATGACGGGGTCCTCTCGGTGAGCGGGGTCCGAGGATGGTGAGGTGGGGGGTGAGGATGGTGAGGGGGCGGGGACGGTGAGGTGGGGGTGAGGGGGCGGGGACGGTGCTAGTGGCGCCCAGCGGCGCGCCGTCGCCGTGTTGCCGCCGCGTCGATCGCGCCGTCGGGGGTGATGACGACTCCGTAGTCGCGGGTCGCCGCGGAGGCGGTGACTTTCCCGTCGAGTACGTCCCGCAGGACACGGTCGGGATCCCGGGTGAAGGGGTCGCCGTGGCCGCCTCCGCCGGCGGTGACGTGCCGGTGGCGTTCGCCTGCGGCGAGGAGCTGGACGACCTTGGCGGGGAGTATCTGCTCCAGTGGGGTGCCGGGGTTGAGGATGTTGGACGACGGCGTGCCCTGGGCTCCTCCCTGGAGGCCGTAGGGCAGGTGGGTGCGCCGGTCGGAACGGATCTGCACCGAGACCGTGGGGGCGAGAACCGTCATGTCGCGGAAGGTCGACAGACCGCCGCGCCACCGGCCGGGGCCGCCGGTGTCGGGCAGATAGCCGTAGCCGTCGATGCGTACATGGCCGGATTGCTCGAGTTCCTCCACCGGTACGTTGGCCAGGTTGGCGCCGAGCGGGCTGACGCCGTCCACACCGTCGCGGTCCGGCCGGGCTCCCCAGGCCCCGCACAGGATGTCCCACAGGACGTTGGTGGTTCCGTTCTCCCCGGTGATGCCGATGGCCACGGAGTCCGGGCCGCCGTCGCCCGCGGCCGGGACCCGGTCGGGGAAGACGGGAGCCAGCGCCCCGAGTACGGTGTCGATGATGCGGTAGGCGACCAGGCCCCGGGCGCCGCGGGCCGAGGGCCTTCGGCCGTTGAGGATGGAGGCCTCGGGGATCGTGAAGGTGAGGGGCCGGTAGAAGCCGCTGTTGGCCGGGATGTCGGAGCCCAGGGCGCCCTGGATGGCCGCGTAGGAGGCGGACCGGGTGAAGGACTCGGTGGCGTTGAGGGCCGAGGCGACCTGGGGGGAGGACCCGGTGAAGTCCACGTGCAGGGTGTCCCCGGTGATGGTGACGGTGACGCGGAAGGGGATGGGCGGCGAGCCCATGCCGTCGTCGTCGATGAAGTCCTCGAACGCGTAGGCACCGTCGGGGGCCTCGGCGAGCGCCGCGCGCAACAGGGTCTCGGAGTAGGCGAGGAGTTCCTCGTTGAGTGCGGCCAACCCGTCGGTACCGTGGCGTTGGGCCAGTTCCTTCAGTCCTTCCCCGCCCGCGTGACACGCGGCGAGCTGCGCTTCCAGGTCGCCACGGAGAAGGTCCGGCTCGCGCACGTTGCGGAGGATGAGCGCGAGGAAGGTGTCGTTGAGCGTGCCCGCGTCGCACAGCCGGGACGGCGGTATTTGCACGCCTTCCGCGAAGATGCTGGTGGACTGCACCGCCATGGATCCCGCGGCCCAGCCTCCCACGTCCACGTGGTTGACGACGGTGACCGAGTAGCCGAGCAGTTCCTGTCCGGAGGTGAACACCGGGGCGATCGCGAAGATGTCGGGCAGGTGCATGCCGCCCAGGTCGGGATCGTTGAGAAGGTAGACGTCGCCCGGGCGGACGGAGTCGCCGAAGGCCGTCAGCACGGCGCCCATGGCTTCGGGGATGGAGCCGAGGTGCACCGGACAGGTGTTGGCCTGTGCGATCACCCGTCCCGAGGCGTCGCACAGCGCGGCCGAGAAGTCCATGCTGGAGGCGACGATCTGGGAGTGCGCGGTGCGCAGAATGGTGATCGCCATCTCGTCCGCGAGTCCGGTCACCGCGTTCCGGTAGACCTCGAACGTGGCGGCGTCGCTGATCGGGCGCGGGCTCATGAGGTTGCCTCCGGGACTGTGGTCGTCCAGCTGATGACGATGTTGTTGAAGCGGTCGCGGTGGGCGGTGGCCGCCGGCGGTACGAGGGTGGTGGCATCCATGTCCTCGATGACGAGGGGGCCTTGCCGGGGCTCCGGTGACAGCGCGGCGCGGGGGATGACCGGGGTCGGCTCGGTCCGGTCGAATCGGCACCCACGGGTCGTTTCGGCACGGGGCGCCGACGGCGGCAGGCTCAGGAGCCGCTCGACGCTGACGGGATTGCGCACCCGCCCGCGGACGCGCAGGTTGACGATCTCCACAAGCTCATCGGTACCGGCGCGGCCGTAGGTGCGGTGGTGCTCGGCGTGGAACCGCTGCCGCACGGAGGCCATCAGGCCGGAGTCCAGCTTCCCGTCGGGGACGGTGACGGACAGCTCGAACCGCTGACCTCGGTAGCGCATGTCGAAGACCCGCTGTACCTCGGTGTGCGCGGAGGGAGCGGCCTCCCGCAGGGCCTCGGTGACTTCCTTGGTCATCCGGTCGAACTCCGCACCGAGCAGGTCGAGCGCGTCGAGGTCCGCCCGGTGGGGCACCACCGCCTGCCGTTCGGTGTCGGCGACGAGGAGTCCCAGACTGCTGAACAGCCCGGTGTGCACGGGGACGATGACGGTGTCGATACCGAGTTCCCGGGCGATGGCCGCGCCGTAGAGAGGCCCGGCACCGCCGAAGGCCACCATGACCGCCTGCCGCGGATCTCGGCCGCGTTCGCTGGTGACGGCCTTGACTGCCTTGGTCATGCTGGACACGGCGACTTCGTAGGCTCCGCGCGCGGCCGCCGGGATGTCGACGCCAAGGTCCTGGGCCACCGGGGCGATGGCCTGCCGGGCGAGGTCCGGCTCGATGGTCACCCGCCCGCCGGCCAGGGCCTGCGAACTGAGGTAGCCCAGGACCACATTGGCATCGGTCAGCGTGGGGCTGGTCCCTCCGTTGCCGTAGCAGGCGGGACCGGGCCGGGAGCCGGCGCTCTCCGGTCCGACCCGCAGGGATCCGGCGACGTCGGTGGAGATGACGCTGCCCCCGCCCGCACCCACTTCGGCGATGTCGATGGAGGGCACGCGCAGCGCGTATCCGGCCCCCTTGCCCATGCCGCGGGTGATGTTCATACCCCCGCCGACCTCGTAGTCGCCGGCGACGAACGGCTCCCCGTTCTCGATGAGGGATGCCTTGGCCGTGGTGCCGCCCATGTCGAAGGCGACCACCGAGTCGATCCCCATGAGCTGGGAGAGTTTCCGTACGGCGATGACGCCTGCGGCGGGCCCCGACTCGATGATCTGTACCGGGCGCCCCACCACTGAGGGCGCGTCGAGGAGGCCGCCGCTGGACTGCATGATCATCAAGGGCGCGGAGACGCCGGCTTCCCGCAGACCCTCGCCGAGCGCGGTGACATAGTCATGGACCTGGGGCCCCACATAGCTGTTCACGACCGCGGTACTGGTGCGCTCGTACTCCTGCATCTGAGGCGTGATGTCGACGGAGGCGGTCACATACGCGCCGGGCAGGAGGGCCCGCAGTTCGGCGGCGACTCGGCGCTCCTCCTCGGGGCGGACATAGGAGTTGATCAGACACACCGCCACCGCCTCGATGCCCTCGGCCCGGATCTCGGCTGCCACCCGCGCCAGTTCAGCGGAGTCCGCCGGAGGCTCGAGGCGGCCGTCGGCGGTGATGCGCTGGTCGATCTCGTAGCGGTGGCGCCGGGAAACGAGCGGGGTGGGCCGCTGCCAGGAGAGGTCGTACAGCAGGGGGCGGCGCAGGCGCCCGAGTTCCAGGACGTCCCGGAATCCCCGCGTGGTCAACAGGGCGGTACGCGCTCCCCGCGTCTCCAGAATGGCGTTGGTGGCCACCGTGGTGGCGTGCAGCATCGCCGTGACCTGGTGCGGGAGCGCGTCCGCCGCGGAGAGCGCGGCCCGGGTTCCGCCGAGGACGCCGCTGCCGAAGTCCGGCGGTGTGGAGAGGACCTTCACGGGGACGACCCGGCCTCCCGGGCCCAGAGCGATGACATCGGTGAAGGTCCCACCGATGTCGGCGGCGACTCGCCAGCTTCCGTCGGGATCGGTCAAAGCGGGTCCTGGCATGTTCGGCTCCTTGAAAGGCGGCCCTGGAGGGCTCCCTCGCGCCGCCCCTCCGGCAGCTGCGATGACCATAAGGCAGATGTGAGATCTCAGCAATGAGTGGTTAAGATCTTTGTTGTTCCTACGGCACCTCGCCGTACCGCGCGCCAACTTCCGTTCCCGTTACTCCGCGACAGGCGGGCGGGCCACTACGCCGTCCCCACTCCCCCGCCTCAACTCCCCGAGCCGCCGCCCCACTTCCTCGAGGTCGGCGGCGGATCCCCCGTACACCATGCGGACGTGGGTATCCGGCCCCGCGAAGGCGTCTCCCGCGATGGCCGTCATGCCGTGATCCAGCAGCAGCCGCTCCAGCCGGCGCCCACGGAATCGAAGAGGGGTGCAGTCGGCGAAGACGAAGACGCCGGCGTCGGGGCGCACCGAAGCGAGGCCGGCGCCCTCCAGCCCGCCGCGGAGAATGTCACGCCGGGCCCGCATAGTGGCGAACTCTTGTTCGATCCAGTGTTGCGGGCCGGTCATGACGGCATGCGCCGCGGCCTGGGCCACGTCACCGACGTTGATGGCGTCCCATTCGAAGGCATGGTGTATCGGCTTCAGCAGGTGGGCGGGGGCGTGCACATAGCCGACCCGCCAGCTGGTGAAGGCGTAGTTCTTACTGAGGCTGGTGACGGTGACCAGGTCCGGATGGTGATCGCGCAGCAGCATTTGCGGCACATAGCCGGGCCCGTCCCATACATACCGCTCGTAGGACTCGTCGGAGAAGACGGTCAGACCGTGGCGGGCGGCGATGGTCAAAAGCTGACACAGCCGCTCCCGGCTGGGCACATAACCGGTCGGATTGTTGGGGTTGCAGACCAGCAGTGCCCGGGTGGCCGGAGTGATCGCGGCCTCAACAGCCGCCGGGACATGGTCCCAGCCGCGGCTCTCGTCGGACGGTACGTACACCGGCCGGGCTCCCGCCAGGCGGACCATGCCGTCGAAGAAATAGCTCGGAGCGGGGATCACGACTTCGTCGCCCGGCGACAGCAGAGCCCTCAGCGCCACGCTCATCCCGTGCTGGGCGCCGTGGGTGATCAGCAGCTCGCGCCCCGGGTCCACGGCGAGCCCGTACGCGGCCGCCAGACGTGAAGCGATCGCCTGGCGGAGTTCTTCGGAACCGCGGCTGCTCCGGGGGAACACCTCACCCGCGGCAGTCCGCACCGCCTCCACGACGTGTTCCGGCATGGGCAGCATCGGCACGCCGCGGAAGGGGACCATGGCCGCATGGCTCGGCGGTGCCATCCGGGCACGGTCGGCGAGTTCGAGAGCCGGCAGACGTTCCAGCTTCATCAGGTTCCCTTCACGGATCTTGGTGCGCCGGGCAGCCGGGCAGCCGGGCCCAGACGGTCTTGCCGTCGGGATGCCGTTCGGCCGTGAGACTCCCGCCGAATTCGGTGAGCAGTGCGTCGACGATCGCCGCTCCGCGGCCGTGGGTGGCCTCCGGGGAGGCGGCCGTCGGCCTCGGAACGTCGCGCGAGTTGTCGCGGACACCGAGTTCCAGCGTTCCGTCCTCGCCGATCCTGAGGATGACGACGATGCTCGGCGTGAACACGCCGGCGTGATGCACGGCGTTGGTCACCAACTCCGAGGCGATGAGGCCGACGGTGTGGATCAGCTCGCCGCCCTCGGGGATTCCCCACTCGAGGAGGGTCTCCACCAGGGCGCTCCGGACCACGGGCACGTCGGCGGCGGAAGGTGGCAGAGAGAATGTCCGGTCGGTCCGGCAGAGCGCTGTGGCGTTCATAGCGATCATCTCGATGTGTCAGGAGGCAGGAGTCGGTTTCCACCCCCCCCCAACTAAGATCTTAGATATCCTCTACTGAGATCTTACATTCGTCCGCAAATCCGCTTCAACCCCCTGGGCACACGAAATGAATCCGGCCCTCCGGGATCAGGTGACACTGATGCTGACCTCGGCGAGCGACGCATGAGACACGAGCTGGTCGATGATCTGCTCCTGGGCGGTCCGCGTTCTGGCGCCCATGGCCGCACGGGCCGCGGCCGGGTCACGGTCCCGGATCGCCTCGAGGATCTCCCGCCGCTGGTGCACGGCCGGTTCCGAGAAGGGCAGGGACTTCAGCGTGATCCGCAGGACTCGCTCCAACTCGTCGAAGACCCGGATGATCGCCTGAGCCAGCATGTCATTGCCGCACCGGTTGGCGATGATCGCGTCGAACTCGAGGTTGGCGCGCAGGAACGCGTCGAGACTGGCCGGGTCCCCCGTCTCGTACGTGACCGACAGGAGCTCCTCCATCCGGGCGAGATCACGCTCGGGGCAGCCGATCTCCGCCGCGAGACCCGTCGCCTCGACCTCCAGCAGCCGACGGAAGGCACAGAGGTCACGGGTCCCCTTGAGGGTGACCGGCAGGATGCGGTAGCCCGAGCGCGGCAGTGCCTGCACCAGACCGTCCCTCTGCAGCCGGGTCAGGGCCTCCCGGGCGGGCATCGTGCTGGCACCGGCCCGGCGCGCGAGGGTCGACTTGGTGACATGAGCGCCGGGCTCCAGCTCGAGTTCGATGATCTGGCGCTTGATGGTGGCGTATGCGCGCTCGGTGGCGCTGAGGCTCGGATGATCTTCGCTCAGGATGGCCGGCAGGTACTTCACACCCCCCACCTTAGCGTAATTGCGATCTCACGACCTTCGCCCCGAGATCTCAGTCTGGATCCGACTTCGACGACAAGGGAGTCGTGCCACGGTGATGTTCCGACATCACGACGCGCCCGGCGCCCCCGTTGCCCATGGGCCCAGGGTGAATCCGGCGTCTCCCCGCTGGACCTCCACGGCTCCCGCGGCACCCGCGAAGTGTGCGGGGACGAGCAACTCCCTCTGGTCGGCCGCGCGTTGGAGAATGCGCAGGCGGCTCGCCACCGCTTGTTCCGAGTCCAGGCAGGCGTTGCTGTTGCAGCAGGGCTGGAGGATCTGCACCGGGCTGTGCAGCAAGTCCCCGACGAAGACGGCCCGGTCGCCACCGGAGGCGAGCCGCAGCACGGACGAGCCGGGGGTGTGGCCGGGCGCGGATTCCAGAGTGAGGTGCTCGTCGATGCGGTGGGAACCGTCCCATCGCACGGCCTGTCCGGCCCGGTGGATGGGCGCGACGCTGTCCTCGTAAATCAGGCGGCCGTCCGCCTGCGAGCCGTTGCCATACATGCCGTCCGGACCGAAGTGGAAGTCGTCGGCGGCCGGGATGAGGTACTGGGCGTTGGGGAACGCCGGTATCCACTCCCCGTCCGCCTCGACGGTGTTCCCGCCGACATGGTCGATGTGCAGGTGGGTGTTGACGACGACGTCGACGTCCTGCGGGCGGACGCCGGCCTTCGCCAGACAGCCGAGAAGATCGCCCTGCCAGTGGTGGAACGGCGGCGAGCCCGGCCGTTCGCGCCCCTTGCCCACTCCCGTGTCGACCAGGACGGTCCGCCCGCCGCTGCGCAGCACCCAGGTCTGCAGCGCCAGCACCAGCCGGTCGGTATCCGGCTCCCAGTGGTCCGGCGCCAGCCAGTCCGCATTGTCCTTCCACACCTCGCCGGCGGTCTCCGCGACCAGGTCGGAGACGGGCACGAACGGGCCCTGCCATTCCACGACCCGGATGACCTCGACATCGCCCAGCACAAGGCGGTGCACACTCTCGTTCGTCATGCACTCGACCCTAGGAAGGCCGTAAGAGCCTCTCAATGCGCATCCGGCTCACTGAGATACGTATCCGTCTCATGTCTCATACGGAAGATACTCTGCATGAATGGATGTGGTGAGCGACGCGATCTCCGCCATGCGTCTGGGACACCCCTCGTCCCACCGGCTGCGGATGAACGGCGGTGGGTGCACGCGGCTTGACCCGTTCGGCGGCGCGGGCTTTCACGTGGTGCTCAAGGGTGGTTGCCGGCTGCTGCCCGACGGCGGTGACCCGGTGTCCCTCGGCGTGGGTGACGCGGTGCTGCTCCCCCATGGGACAGGCCATGTGCTCGCCGACTCCCCGAGCGAGACGGAGATCCTCTGCGGGCAGTACCGGCTCGACTGCAGCCGCATCCACCCGCTTCTCGCGGAGATGCCCCGGGTCGTCCACCTTCCCAGCCGCGTGGGCGGCCACCTCGAACTGCGCGCAGCGATCGACCTGCTCGCCGGTGAACTGGACGAGAGCCGGCCCGGCTCCTGCATCGCGCTGCCGAACCTGCTCGACCTGCTCCTCGTCTACATGATCCGCTCCTGGATGACCGAGGCCACCAGCGGAGCCTGGCCCCGCGTCCTGGGTGACCCGGTGACGGCCGCCGCGCTGCGGGCGCTGCACTCGGATCCGGCTGCCCCGTGGACCACCGAGCGCCTGGCCATGGAGGTGAACGTCTCCCGCCCCACCCTGGCGCGCCGGTTCACCACCCTGGTCGGCCGCCCTCCGATGGCGTACCTCACGTGGTGGCGCATCATCCTGACCGCCACTCTGCTCCGGGACACTTCGGACACCCTGGCCTCCATCGCCGGCCGGGTCGGCTACGGCAGCCCGTACGCACTCTCACACGCCTTCCAGCGGGAGTTCGGTACCACCCCGGGGCGGTACCGCAAGGCCGCGGGCCGAGCACCGGCCGACCAGTCACCAGCCGAAGGAGGTGCCGGGCCCCCGGCGCGGGCCGGGGGCCGGGGTGGAGGGGGTCAGGGGGTCAGCGGTCGCAGCTGAGGGCGCGGAGGGAGATGGCGTCGCTCATGACCCGCATACCGGTGTCATTGGGGTGGAGGTGGTCGCCGCTGTCGTAGGCGGGGAGCATTCGGGTGGGCGCCGCGGGGTCCCTGACGGCCTTGTCGAAATCGACGACCGCGTCGAACTCGCCGCTGGTGCGGATGAAGGCGTTGACCTGCTGGCGGACCGTCTCGTCGACGACCTCGTACTCCCGCCAGCCCTCGTACGGCATGACCGTCGCCCCGACCACGCACCTGCCACGCGCGTGGGACCTGGCGATGATCTGCCGGTAGCCGGCGATGAGGTCGTCGGCCGTGGGGCCCGGCGTGGCCTTGATGTCGTTGATGCCCTCCAGCAGGATCGTCGTGCGCACACCGGCCTGGGTGAGCACATCCCGGTCGAGTCGCTTCAGCGCGCTCTCGGCCGAGCCGTCGGCGAGGACCCTGTTGCCGGAGATTCCTTCGTTGGCCACGCCCTTGAGCCGGGAGCGGGGGTCGGCGAGCAGCCGCCGGGCGAGGAAGTCCGGCCAGCGGCGGTTGGTGTCCTGAGTGGAGGCGGAGCCGTCGGTGATCGAGTCGCCGAAGGCGACGACGGCGCCGGTGCCGCGCGGGGGCCGCACGACGGCGGCGTCCAGGTAGTACCAGGAGGTGATCTGCTGGGAGTAGGCGGCGGCGCCCTCCTCCGCGGCGTGGTCGCCGACCGGTGCGACGTATTGGGTCGCACGGGCCCCCTTGTGGCCGGTCGCGAGGGTGCCCGCACCGCGCACATAGAGGCTGATCGCGAGGTCCGACTGGGGCTGGACGCGGCCCGGCAGCGGATCGCTGTACACGACGCCGCCCGCCGGTACGGTCACTGACGACGCGCCGCGGAAGGTCAGCGTTCGGTTGCTGCCGGGCACGACCGCCGCCCCGGACTCGCGTACCCCGGCGTAGGCGTGGCCGAAGGTCACCGGCTGGTCGCCGTAGGCGTTGGAGAGCCGGATCCGCAGGTCCCGGCCGCCGACGCTGGTGTGGACGACGAACCGGTAGGTCAGGTCCTGGGCGGCGGTTCCCGCCGGGTAGGCGCTGGAGGCCCAGGTGACGACGGAGGAGCGCGGGGCGGGAGGCGTCGCGGGCTGGGCGGTGGACTGGGCGGCGTAGGACTCGGTTCCGGTGGCCACGAAGGCCCCGAGGGCGGCGGCGGTCGCGGCCAGGAGGCCGATGGCGCGTGCGGGTAAGCCCGGTCTCTGCATGATGCGGCCTTTCGTTCTCTCGACAGTTCAGTGATCGGATGAATTGATACGCAATTCCGATCCGGCTGTCGAGAGAGAACGCCAAACTGCCCGGGATTAGCCGCTAGTCACCTCATGGTCATCGGATCTATTCGATGGACGTATGTACGGCGTCGTCATCGCACGCGCGTGTACCGATGCACACCGTCGGCGTGGGCCACCGCCGCCTGGCCCCGCAGTACGAGGACATCCAGGTGCGCGGCCGTCTCATTGATCGCGAGCATCTGGTTGAAGGCGCTCAACTCCCCGAACGGCACTGCCCGGCGCGTCCAGGCGAGCTTCCGCGCCACCGCGTGGGCGTCGAGCGTGTTCTCGCCCAGCGCCGTCAGGCTGCCGGCCAGCCGGTCGTCGTGGTGGGCGAGCAATTCGGCGACCCGGGTGTGGGTGGAGTCGGCGACCGGTCCGTGGGCGGGCAGCAGGCGGGCGTCGGCGTAGCGGGTCATCAGCCGCAGGGAGTCCAGGTAGTCGGCGAGCGGACGGCCACCGGGCTCGGCCAGTTCGAAGCCGATGGACGGGGTGATGTGCGGCAGGACGTGGTCCCCGGAGAACACCAGCCCCCGCTGTTCGTCCAGGAAGACCACATGGCCCTTGGTGTGTCCGGGGGTGGGGACGACCTGCAGTTCGCGCTCGCCGAAGCGCAGGGTCTCCGCGCCGAGCCAGTGATCGGGGGCCTCCCAGACACTCGGGTCGTGGCCGCCGTGGTCCATCGCCTCGATGCGGTCGGCGAGTTCCCCGGCGCCCGCCGCGCGCAGGGTCCGCAGCGAGCCGACGGGCTGGTCGCTGCGCAGCCGGTCGAGCATCTCCAGGCCGGGGCGCTCCCCCGCACCGAGATAGACGCGCGAGCCGAGCAGCCGGCGCAGTTCCACCGCCTGGGTGTAGTGGTCGCGGTGGATGTGGGTGACCAGGATGTGGCTGATGGCGCCGAGGTCGCGGTCGATGGCGGCCAAGCCCTCCTCGAGCGCCTTGCGCGCCTCGGGGATCGCCCAGCCCCCGTCGATCATGACGATGCCGCCGTCGTCGGCCAGACCCTCCAGCAGATAGACGTTGACGGCTCGCAGGCCGTCCTCCGGCAGGGGCAACGGCACTCGGTGCACCCCCGGCTGTACGGTCTGGATTCCGGCCGTCGCCCATGGAGCCTGGTCGAACCGCGCTGTCATGCTTCTCCTTCGTGGGCGTGCAGCCTGAAGGCCAGGTCACGGGCCCCGCCCCGGTCGAGCTTGCCGACCTTCGTCTGGGGCAGTTCCTCGACGCCGTAGACGTACTCGGGCCACTTGGTCTTGGACAGACCGACGCTCTCCAGATGGCCGGTCACCTCGGCCAGATCGACGCCGTCGCCGTCCTCCTCGGCGACGACGAGCAGCGCCACGCGTTCGCCGAGGACATCGTCGGGGACCGGCGCGACACAGGCCCTGGCCACGCGCGGATGACTGGCGACCGCGCGTTCTATCTCGGTGATGTCGATGTTGCGGCCGCCCCGGATGATGATGTCCTTCTCGCGGCCCATGATGCTGATGGTGCCGTCCTCGTGGGTCATCAGCAGGTCGCCGGTGGGCAGATAGCCGTCCTCCGTCAGCGCCGGCGGATCGGTTCTGCCCTCGCGGGCGTACCCGAGGAAGAGCGAGGGGCCGCGGACCTGCGCCCGGCCGGTCACCCCCGGTCCGGCCACCTGGCCGTCGGGGGTGAGCGCGCGCACGTCCGTGCCCGGGAAGGGGCGGCCGTCCCTGCCGAGCCGGATTTCCTCGGGGTCGTCGGGGCTGGGCGAGGTGTGACCCAGGCATTCGGACATGCCGAAGACGCGGAGGATCTTCGTGCCCAGGGAGCGTTCGGCGCGGGCCAGCGCGCCACGGTCCATGGGCCCGCCGCCGACGGTGATCGACCGGACGCCCCGGAGGACGCCGGAGCCGGCCGCCTCGGTGCCCATCTGCAGCGCCATGGTCGGTACGCACATGGTCCAGCGGACACCGGCGTCGGCCATGCGCCGCATCGCCACCGCCCGGTCCCACTTCCCGGTCAGGACGAGCGGCCCGCGCAGCAGGAGGGAGAGATAGACCCCGAAGCAGTAGGCCGCCGTGGACGACAGCGGCACGATCGCCGCGACGGCGTCGCCCGGCGACAGGCCGTTGACGTTGACGGTGCTCGTGGCGGCGTAGCGCAGGGCTCGCTCGGACTGTACGACACCCTTGGGCCGCCCGGTGGAGCCGGAGGTCAGGCCGATGAGGGCGCCGTCCGACCACCGCGCCACCTCGCGCTGGTGGGGTGTGGACCGGCAGGTCCAGCCGTCGAGGACGCTCCGCGCCGGGCCGGGGAGCCGGGTGGGTACCGTCCACTCGTCCATCGCCGAGGGCTCGGCGACGACGGCGTCGGGGCGGATGTCCTCCCACGCGGCGTCGAACTCGGCGGGGGTGGTGTGCCGATTGACCACCGCGAGAACCCCGCCCCGCAGGCCCACGGCCAGAGTGGCGGCGACGGTACGCCATGAGTTGTCGGCCTGGACCAGGACGGTGCCGACCGATCCGCCACCTGCCGACTCGTCGGGCGCGTCGGCGGACAGCGCCTCGGCCAGCCGGACGGCCTCCTCGAGCAGCTCCCGGGCCGTATGGCTGCCGGTGTCGTCGATCACGGCGATGAAGTCGGCTTCATCCGCCTGCTGCTGGAACTCCCGCACTACCTGTCGCATCCTGCCCCTCGTTGCGCTGTGCCGAACTCCGTTTGCCGAACTCTGTGGTGCTTGCCCTGCCGCTGGACCGGGCCGGGCGGCCCGGAATCCTCAGGCGGCGAACATCTCCGCCTCATGCCCCATGACCGCGATCCGGCGGCCCTTCATGTCGCCGACCTGGGCGACGGCCGCGGCCCACTCGGGGCTCGCGAGGGCCTTCTTCAGGTCCTCCGGGGAGTCGAAGCCGAGCACGGAGAGCCCGTCCCAGCCCTCGGAACGCGGCTCCAGAGCGGCGTCGATGTCGATGTGGCGCCAGGCACGCAGGCCGGGCAGGCGGTAGGTCAGCTCCGCGTGGTCGCCGCGCCACCAGGTGATGAACTGCTCGTGCGTCCACTCCGGGGGACGGGCTGCCAGCAGGACGAGGTTGTACATGACAGTGCTACTCCGCACGGGGTCGATGGGATGTGAGTGGTGGGCGGGTCCGATACCGGTCAGGTGAAGCGGATCTCGGATGAGCGCCCGATCAGCAGGCGCCGCAGCCGGCCTTCGCCGTTCACCCGCCCGGCGGCGACGAAGCTGGCTTCGGGGACGCCCGCCCGTCGTACCTCGCCCAGGAAGAGCTCGTCCTGGCCGAGCGTGGTCGCCGACAGCAGATGGTGGGTGCGGGTGCCCTTCTCGCGCTGTTCGAGGTAGCCCACCAGGGCGGCGCGGTCCCCGGCGAAGTCGGTGGCGTTGCCGTCGCCGGTGGAGAACAGGATGGACAGCGAGAAGTCGTCGCTGATCAGGTCGAGGATCCGGGACGGCTCGTCACCGTCCAGTATCTCGAACCACGCGGTGAGGAAGGGGGCCGCGGCCGGGGTGTCCGTCATGCCCGGCTCCCGTCGCCCGCCCAGTCGACCAGTTCGAACGAGGTGGTGAAGAATGACTGGTAGCGCGCGATGAGCCCGCCGGGCGAGATCACCGCGGCCGAGAGGAAGGAGCCGGTGTACCGCCCGCCCTCCGTCACCACCCCGTACACGGTCTCGAGGTCGCCCTCCCGGCTGTGGCGCAGGATCTCATGCGACCGTTCCTTGGGGTTCCGGCCGGCTATGTACGCGGCGAAGTCCTCCTTGGACTCGCCGGTGACCTCATGGCCCGGCAGGGCGATGAGGAATCGGAAGTCGGGTTCGAGCAGGTCCAGCGTCCGTTCCGGATGCGGGCTGTCCATACTGGTCAAATAGGTGAGCAACGCCATGACTGCGCCCTTTCGATCGGCGGTCGAGCGCTCCCGGGGACCCGGGGCCGCCATGGACCCCGGATCAACCTGAGTTCAGTTCAATTCACGTTGGATGTTAATCCCGGAGAAACACGGCTGACAAGGGCCCGTAGAACGCGAAACGGCCCCCGGCGGATATCCGCCGGGGGCCGGAAGCGACAAGGGGCCGCTCAGGGGGTCACGTGGCGACCATCCGCACACACGCGCCCTCGATCAGTTCACTGACATCCGACAGCGGCGTCGGCCCCGACGGCCGGTACCACCGCCAGACGCTGACGATCAGGCCGAGCACGCCCGAGCCCAGCAGTTGCGCGTCCCGGAGCGGGAAAGCGCCCATGGACATGCCCCGGACCAGCAGGTTCGTCCAGTTCCGCTCGACGAGCTGAACCAGCTTGCGGGCCTCGACGCGCTCGGCCTCCTCCCGCTTGGACTTACGCGTGCCGGACAGCAGATCCATGTGGTTGTGCAGGATCCGCATCTGCAGGACCTCTTGGTCCGAGACGTCATAGGCCGCGCGGACGGCCGCCCGGAGCGCCTCGGTCGGGTCCTCGACGTCCTCGGTCGCCTCCGTGAACTTGTCGTGGGACCGCTGGAGCTCCAGCCGCATGATGGTCAGCAGGCAGTGGGTCTTGGACTCGAAGTAGTGGTACAGCGCCGTCTGCCCGATGCCGACCCGCTCCGCCACGGTGGACCACTTGGTGGCCTCGAACCCCGTCTCGCCGAAGCAGTCGACAGCGGCCGCCAGGATGGCGGCGCGCTTGGACCTCGGTCCCGCTTCCGGTTCAACGATTCTCGTCGCCATGCCTCGTCTCCTGGCTGCAGCCCACCGTGTCCGTACCCGAGAGTAGCCCCAAGCTGAACTCAGTTACCAATCGACGTGAACAGACCCGGGTCAAAGGCGCTCCAGCACGGTCGCGTTCGCCATGCCGCCGCCCTCGCACATCGTCTGCAGACCGTAGCGCCCCTGGGTCCTGCGCAGTTGGTGGACGAGCGTGGTCATGAGGCGGGCGCCGGTGGCGCCGAGCGGATGTCCGAGCGCGATGGCGCCGCCGAAGGCGTTGACCCGCTCCGGGTCGGCGCCGATCTCCTTCTGCCAGGCGAGGACGACCGAGGCGAACGCCTCGTTGATCTCCACCAAATCGATGTCGCCGATCGACAGCCCGGCCCGGTCCAGGACCTTCTCGGTGGCGGGGATCGGGCCGGTCAGCATATGGATCGGATCGGAGCCGACGACGGCCATGGTGTGCACCCGCGCGAGCGGGGTCAGGCCGTGGCGGCTCACCGCCTCCTCGGAGGCGATCAGCAGGGCGGCGGCTCCGTCGGAGATCTGGCTGGAGACGGCGGCGGTCAGCCGGCCGTCCTCAGTGAGGGTCTTCAGCCCGGCCATCTTCTCCAGGGTGGTGTCGGCGCGAGGGCCCTCGTCGGCGGTGAGTCCGAAGGCCGGAGTGATCTCGTCGTCGAAGGCGCCGCCGGCCTGGGCGGCGAGGGCGCGCTGGTGGCTGGTGAGCGCGAACTCCTCCATGTCCGTCCGGGTGACGCCCCACTTCTCGGCGATCAGTTCGGCCCCGCGGAACTGGGAGACCTCCTGGTCCCCGAAGTGCTCGCGCCAGCCGTCCCCCGCGTACGGGCTGCCCATACCGGCCTGTTCGCCGACGGTCATGGGGCTGGCGATGGGCACCAGGCTCATCACCTCCACCCCGCCGGCGACCACCAGATCGGCGGCCCCGGAGCCGACCGCCTGGGCGGCGAAGTGCACGGCCTGCTGGGAGGAGCCGCACTGGCGGTCGATGGTGGTGCCGGGGACGTGCTGCGGCAGCCCGGCCGACAGCCATGCGGTGCGTGCGATGTTGCCGGTCTGCGCGCCGAGCTGGCTGACGCACCCGAAGTACACGTCGTCGACGGCGCCCGGGTCGGCTCCGGTGCGCTCCAGCAGGGCGCGCAGCGCATGGGCGCCGAGATCGGCGGGGTGCACGCCGCTGAGCGTGCCCTTGCGGCGGCCGACGGGGGTGCGGACGGCTCCGACGATGAATGCTTCCGACACGGTGGGGCTCCAGGGGTTTCGGGGAGGTGTCAGGTGCTGGGGGCGGCGCGGGTGAAGTCGGGCGCCCGCTTGGCCAGGAAGGCGGCGACGCCCTCGCGGCCCGCGGCGGAGGAGGCCGCGGCGGCGATCGCATGGGCCTCGCGGTCCAGGTGCGTGCCGAGGTCCGAGGTCAGCCCGGTGGCGACGAGACGGCGGGTGGCGCCGAAGGCGGCAGTGGGCCCGTCACGCAGGGCCTCAGCCGTACGGACGGCCTCGGCGGTCAACTGGTCGGGGGCGACGACCCGGCTCACCAGTCCGATGGCCTCGGCTTCCGCCGCCTTGACGCGGCGGTTGGTCAGCAGCAGGTCCAGGGCCCGCTTGGGACCGACGAGCCGGGGCAGGAACCAGCTCACTCCGGCATCCGGTGAGTAACCGATTCCGGTGTAGGCGGTGGTGAACGAGGCGTTGTCGGCGGCGAGGGTCACATCGGCGGACGCGGCCAGGCCGATGCCCGCACCGGCGACGGCTCCCTGCACGGCGGCCACCACGGGCGCGTCGCCCGCCGCGAACGTACGCAGGGCCTCGTGGAGCGCGCCGGTCACCTCGATGAGGTGCTTCTCCAGCGCCTCGCCGGAGAGCCGGGAGAACTCCCCGAGGTCGCCGCCGACGCAGAAGGACTTCCCCTCGCCGGTCAGCAGCACGGCCCGTACCGCCTCGGCGGCGCAGGTGCGCGCGGCGTCCAGCAGTCCGCGTGCCATCTCCAGGTCGATGGCGTTGCCCGCCTCGCCGCGGCGCAGGGTGACGCGGGCCAGGCCGTCGTCGATCTCGATGCCGACCCTCATCGCGCGGTCCATCCGCCGTCGACGGTCAGCACCTGGCCGGTGCAGTATGAGGAGGCGTCCGAGGCGAGGAACAGCAGCGCGCCGTCGAGTTCGTGGGCCCCGCCACCGCGCCGCAGCAGCGTGTTGCGCTCGACCCAGCGGCTGGAGCGCTCGTCGCCGAAGAGGTCGGCGGTCATCTCGGTGCGGAACCAGCCCGGGGCGAGCGCGTTGACGCGAGTTCCGGACGCGCCCCACTGACCGGCCAGCTCCCGGGTCAGCCCGATCAGCCCGGCCTTGGACGCCGCGTAGCTCGCGCCGCCCAGCGGGGCGGCGGTGACCAGGCCGAGGATGGAGGACACGTTGATGACGCTGCGGGGCGGCGCGCCGTCCCCGGCGGGCGCCTCGGCCACGAGGCGTGCCAGATGGAAGGGGGCGGTGAGGTTGACGCCGAGGACGTCGGCGAAGGCGTCCGGGGATTCGTCCTCGGCGCGGGTCTCGCCGGACGTGGCCGCGTTGTTCACCAGGATGTCGACGCGGCCGGTGGTGGTCCGCGCGGTCTCGACCAGCCGTGTACGGTCGGCGGCGAGCGAGACGTCGCAGGCGACGGGGTGGATGCGCTCGCCTGCGTCGGCGAGTTCCTTCAGCCGGTCGATCCGCCGGGCGGCGGCGAACACGGTGGCGCCCGCCTGCGCGAGGACGGCGGCGAAGCGTGCGCCGAGCCCCGCGGACGCGCCGGTGACCACGGCCGTCCTGCCCCGCAGCGAGAACAGCTCCGCGGCGGGTTGGGGCACGTTCCCTGGCTCGGTCATCCCTCCACCCCGATCGGCAGGGCGGTCGCGCCGCCGTCGAGCACCAGGGTCTGGCCGGTCATCCAGGAGGAGGCGTCGGAGGCCAGGAACAGCGCGGCGTGGGCCACGTCCTCCACGGTGCCGAGGCGCCGCAGCGGCAGCTTGGCGGTGAGGATCGGCTCGCGGACCTCCCACACCGCCCGTGCCAGCTCGGTCTTGATCAGTCCGGGGGCGATGGCGTTGACGCGGGCGTGCGGCCCGAGTTCGTAGGCGAGCTGCCGGGTCATGTGCAGCATGGCGGCCTTGGTGGCGTTGTAGTAGCCGATGTGCGGATCGACGATGAGCCCGCCGACGGAGGCGATGTTGACCACCGCTCCCCCGTGTTCGGCCATCCAGGCCCGCCAGGCACACCGGGTCCAGGCGATCATGCCGTACTGGTTGACGCGGACGGTCTTCTCCGCGCGCGGCAGGTCCAGATCGAGCAGATCGCCGTGGTACGGGTTGGTCGCCGCGTTGTTGACGAGGATGTCGAGGCGGCCGAAGCGGGCCATGGTCTCCTCGACGCACCGCTCGGCCTGCTCCGGTTCACCGGCGTTCGCCACCACCGTGTGTACGTCGCCGTCGCCCTTGACGCGCAGCAACTCCTCGCGGGCCTCGGCGAGTCCGGCCGGTTTACGGGCCGCGATCACCACATGTGCGCCGGCCGCCCGGTAGGCGGTGGCGATGCCGAGGCCGATGCCGCGGGATCCGCCGGTGATGACGGCCACCTTGCCGTCGAGGCTGTTGGCGCTCACGCTGCCCCTGCCTTCGTATCGGTCTTCTTCTTGTACGGCGCGAGTTCCTGGCGGGCCACCGTCCGCAGATGCACTTCGTCGGGGCCGTCGGCGATCTTCAGTGCCCGGGTGATGGCGTACAGGCGGGCCAGTACGGTGTCGTCGCTGACCCCCGCCGCGCCGTGCGCCTGCACCGCGCGGTCGACGACCTTGTGGGCGACCTCCAGCGCCGCGACCTTGATCGCGGCGACCTCCATACGGGCGGCTGCGTTGCCGGCGGTGTCCATCAGCCAGGCCGATTTGAGGACGAGGAGCCGCAGCTGCTCGATCTCGATGCGGCTGCGGGCGATCCACTCCCGGACCACGCCCTGGTCGGCGAGGGGTCCGCCGAAGGCGATGCGTTCGGTGACGCGCTCGCACATCAGCCGCAGGGCGCGCTCGGCGAAACCCACGGCGCGCATCGCGTAGTGCATCCGGCCGGGACCGAGCCGTCCCTGGGCGAGTGCGAAACCCTCGCCCTCGCCGACGAGGATGTTCTCCACCGGCACGCGGACGTCCTCGAAGAGCACATCGCCGTGTCCGAGGCGGTCGGTGTAGCCGAACATCGGCAGGTCGCGCAGGACCGTGACGCCCGGGGTGTCCCTGGGGATGAGCAGCATGGACTGCTGCCGGTAGGTGGGCGCCTCCGGGTCGGTCTTGCCCATCAGGATGATCAGCTTGCAGTCGGGGTCGAGGATCCCGGAGGTGTACCACTTGCGGCCGTTGACGACATAAGCGTCGCCGTCGCGGGTGATGCGGGTGCGGATGTTACGGGCGTCGGAGCTGGCGACCTCCGGCTCGGTCATGGCGAAGCATGAGCGGATCTCCGCCTCGAGCAGGGGCCGCAGCCAGCGCTCCTGCTGCTCGGGGGTGCCGTACAGCGCGAGCAGCTCCATGTTGCCGGTGTCGGGCGCCGAGCAGTTGAACACCTCGGGGCCGATGATGGATTCGCCCGCCAGTCCGGCGAGCGGCGCGTATTCGAGGTTGCTGAGCCCCGCGCCCCAGTCGCCGTGCGCCATGAAGAGGTTCCACAGGCCCTCCGCGCGGGCCTTCTCCTTCAGCTCGGCCATCACCGGCGGCAGGGCGTGCGGGTCGTCCCCTTCGGCCAGCTGCCGGTCGTACGTCGCCTCCGCGGGGAAGACGTGTTCGTCCATGAACGACCGCATGCGGTCCTGGAGTTCACTCGCCCGTGGCGAGTATCCGAAATCCACGATTGCTCCTGTTCGGTGGGGGCGTACCGCTGCCGGATCAGCCGAGGATGTCGCGGGCCGTGCGGATCATGGCGGCGATGGTGGGCGGCAGGCGTTCCTGGTCCGGGTCGTGGTGCTTGCCCTCGCGGTGCCGGCGGAGGTTATGGCCCATGATCGCGGCCATCTTCATGCGGCCGAGTGCCCGGAACCAGTCCATCGCGGGCAGCGCGGGCCGCCCGGCACCGTAGGTGTCCAGCAGTTCGGCCTCGCCGGGCAGTCCGGGCACGGCGTGGCCCAGCTGGGGGAAGTTGTGGTGGTCGGCGAAGAGCAGGAACCAGCCCAGGTCGATGCGCGGGTCGCCGACGCTCCAGATCTCCCAGTCGACGACGGCCACCGCCCGCTCGCCCGCGCACAGCACATTGCCGAGCCGGAAGTCCCCGTGCAGCAGCACCGGCGGGAGGCCGCCTGGTACGCCATCGGCGAGACGTACCAGCAACTCCTCCCCGCCGGGCCGCAGTTCGGTGGGAACGGCACGCAGGGTGCGGCTCCATCGCTCCAGCTCGCCGGAGGGGTCGAGCGGTGCGGGCGGATCGAGCCCGGGGGTGTGCACATCGGTGCCGTGCAGCCGCCGCAGGACGGACGCGATCTCCAGCATCCGGGCGCGGGCCGTCGCGTCGGGCACCTCGTGGTCGTCCAGTACCGGCTCGACGGCCTCACCGTCCGCGAAGTCCATGGCGAACCAGGCGGGTTGGGTCTCGTCGACGGCCACGACGCCCGGTACCGGCACCGCGGACCCGGCCAGCGCGCCCAGCACCCGTGCCTGGCGCAGGACGTCGTTGCGTCCGACGGGCCGCTGCCCCGGTGGCACGGCCTTGACGACGTACCGGGCGTCCCCCGCCGCGACCTCGTAGGTCAGCCCGGAGTGGCCGCCCGGCAGCACCTCCAACTCGCCGATGGCCGCGCCCGGGTGGTGGCGGGCGAGCCGGTCGCGGACCCGGGCGGCCAGCTCCGGCACCTCGGTGGCCATGCTCATCGGACGGGCTCCTTGGGCAGGCCGAGTACGCGCTCGGCGAGGATGGTGCGCTGGATCTCGTCGGTGCCGCCCGCGATGCTGTAGCCGGGGGCGCCCAGCAGGTGCTCCGTCCAGGCGTAGGTGCCCCACTCCCCCGTGTCCGCCACGAGGCTCGGCCCCAGCAGCTCGGACACCAGGTCGCTGGTGCGCCGCATGGTCTCGGTGGCGTACAGCTTGCCGACCGATGCCTCCGCGCCCGGTTCGCGCCCGGCGACGAGGGCGGCGGTCACCCGCAGTCCCATGAGCCGCTGGACGAGGGTGCGGAGGTGGAGGTCGGCGGCCCGCTGCTGTTCGCCCCCGGTGAGGGGGCGCGACAGGTTCCCGGCCAGGTCCAGCGCCCGGTCGGCGTTGTCCAGGCCGAGGCTGCCGGAGTCGAGCCGTTCGGCGGCCAGCACGCTGAGCGTGACCCGCCACCCCTCGCCGACCGGCCCGAGCCGGTCGGTGTCGGGCACCCGCACACCGTCGAGGTAGACCTCGTTGAAACTGGTGCCACCGGTCATCTGCCGGATGGGCCGTACGGTGACACCCGGCGCGTCCATGCGCACCAGGAAGACGGTGATGCCGGCGTGTTTGCGGACGTCCGGGTCGGTGCGGCACACCGCCACGCCCCAGGTCGCCACGCGGGCACCGGAGGTCCACACCTTGTGCCCGGTGAGCACCCAACCGTCGCCGTCACGCACGGCCTTGGTGCGCACCGCGGCGAGGTCGGAGCCCGCCTCGGTCTCCGAGAACAGCTGGCAGGCCAGCTCGTCGGTGCGCAGCATGGGCACGAGCCAGCGCCGCTTCTGTTCCTCGGTGCCCCACAGGCCGATCGCGGGGGCGACGAGCGCTTGGGTCACGGGGAAGATCTCGGGGCGGTGCGGTACGTCGAAGGCCGCCTCTTCGCCGCGGTAGAGCTGCTCGTAGTACGCGGGCAGCCCTCGTCCGCCGTACTCCTGTGGCCAGTTGAGCGCGGACCAGCCCTGGTCGTAGCGGGTGCGTTCCCACTCCTGGACGCGGGCGGTGTGCTCGCGCTCCTGCTCCTCGGTCCAGTTCTCGAACACGGCGACGGAGTCGGAGCCGCTGCCCCACTCCCCGTCGGCGGCGCGGGGCCGGGCCGCGCCGGCGAGCCACGTCCGGGCCTCGGCGCGGAACTCATCGGGTTCCGGGATACCGCTCATCTCTTCCTCCACCTCCGATCGGGGGGCCGTTCAGTGGGACATTCCTCCGCACCTTCGGCGCGCCTTTCAACGGGACCTTCAACGGGACAGGACCGTGCAGGCGCTCACGCCCGGGGCGCCGTACACATGGGTGAAGCCGATCCTGGGGCGGTCGGGAACCTGGCGCTCGCCGGCCCGGCCGCGCAGCTGCTGGACGACCTCGTAGACCTGGCGCAGTCCCGAGGCGCCGATGGGTTCGCCGTTGGCGATGCAGCCGCCGTCGGTGTTGACCGGCAGTGTCCCGCCGATCCCGGTGGCACCGGAGGCGATCAGCCGCTCCTGCTCGCCGTCCTCGCAGAACCCGCACTCGGCCATGTGCATGACCTCGGCACCGCTCTCGGTGTCCTGCAGCTGACAGACGTCGACATCGCCGGGGCCGAGCCCCGCCTCCTCGAAGGCGGCGGCCGAGGCGTCACGGCTGACGCTGGTCAGTGTGCCCCCGGGAATCCACGGGCTGAACACCTCGAACGATCCGAAGCGCCGGGTGCGTACGGCCGCCGAGCGCAGGGTGACCGGTGTGCCGTCGATCGCGCGGGCGGCCTCGGGCGAGCAGAGGACCAGCGCCGCCGCGCCCGCTCCCGGGGAGCAGAACATGAAGCGCGTCAGCGGATCGCTGACCATGCCGGATTCCAGGATCTCCGCGGCGGACACCGGTTCGCGCCGCCATGCCTCGGGGGTCAGACCGCCGTTGCGGTACGCCTTCTCGGCGACCAGGGCGAGGGTCCGCGGGGTGATCCCGTGGTCGTGCATATAGCGCTGGATCTTCATGCCGAAGAACTGGGTGGTCACCATCAGCCCGTCGCTGCCGTACTCCGCGCCCAGGCCCCAGTCCTCGGGCCTGGGGTCGAAGGCGCCGCGCGGGTGTTTGTCGAAGCCGACGGCGAGGACGACGTCCGCCATGCCGGACCGGATCGCGTTCACGGCGGAGACCAGCGCGCTGCCACCGGTGGCGCAGCCGTTCTTGACATTGACGAACGGCAGTCCGGTCAGGCCGAGTTGGGCCACCAGGGTGTCCGCGAGGCCCGCGCTGTCGCTGCCGCCGAACGCGGCCCGCACCCGCGACCACCCGATCCCGGCGTCCGCCAGCGCGGCGTTCACGGCGGTGACGGCCAGCTGCCGGCCGGTCGCCTCCGACCGGCCGAACGGGGTGCGTCCCGCGCCGCAGATCAGCACATCGGTACTCAAGAGCCCTCCTCGCTCAGGGGCGTGGGCCTGGCCCGGGGCACCCCGGGACCGGCGGTCACGGAGAGCGGCATGCCGATGCGGACGGCGTCGAGGTCGTCGACGTCGAGGACGGCGGCCACCCGCACGCCCTCCGCCAGCTCGACGTAGCCGAGCGCGAACGGCTCAAAGCCTCCGGGCGGGGCCTGGTAGGGCGGCGACTTGGGGGCGTACCGCTGTACCGTCCAGGTCCACAGCGTGCCCGTGCCCTGGAGGGCCGCCGGATCGGCCGGCCCTCCGCAGCGCGGGCACGTGTCGTCCGCGGGGTACACCGCCACCGAGCAGCCGGAGCAGCGTGCGCCCTGGAGCCCGCCGGCGGCTGGGCTCCGCGGATCCGTGGTCATCCGGATCAGCGCCCCTGCCACTTGGGTTCGCGCTTCTCCAGGAACGCCGACACGCCCTCGTTCGCATCCTCGGAGTTGAGGGCCACGCCCACGGCGAGGTGCTCCATCACCATCAGCGACTGGGTGTCGGCGTCCAGGCTGCGGTCGATCGTCATCTTCGTGAGCCACATGGTGAAGGGGCTCTTGTCGGCGAGGTGGCTGATGAACTCATCGACCGTCGCGTCCAGCTCCTCGGCCGGGGCCGACTTGTTGATCAGCCCGAACTCGGCGGCCTCGACACCGGAGAGGAGCTTGCCGGTGAGCATCAGCTCCTTGGTCTTACGGATGCCGATCATGCGCGGCACCCGGTAGATCGGACCGGCCCCGCCGAAGAGCGCGCGGCGGATGTGGAAGTCGCCGATCTTCGCGTCGTCGGCGGAGATGGCGAAGTCGCAGGAGATCATGATCTCGAAGCCGCCGGCGGTGACATGGCCCTCCAGGACCGCGACCGAGGGGGTCTTCATCGAGTACAGGCGGTCGCACACCTTCGCGGACTTCACCGCGACGTCGATCGCGTTCGACTTGCCGACGTACTCGGCCTTCAGGCTGTCGAGGTCGAACCCCGAGCAGAAGGTGCCGCCGCGGCCGCGCACGACCAGGACCCGAAGCTCGGGGTCCTCGTCCACCTCGGTGATGATCTCGTCGAGCCGGTCCAGGATCGGCACGGTGACGCAGTTCTTCTTCCACGGACGGTTGAGCCACACCCGGGCAACGTGCCCGTCGCGCTCGAACTGGATCTCTTCTTCCGTTGTCATCCCTCACCCCTCTGAAACTGAACTGAATTCACTACAACTTTGATTCCATTGTCGCACGGTGTCAAGCCCTTGATCGAGACATACCTATTCCGGTTCAGGCGGCGGGGCGGGTGGCGAGACCGACGAGCTCGGCGAGCCGGGTCCGGTGCTGGTCCGCCGTGCCGAACAACACCTCGGCGCCGCGCGCCCGGCGCACATACAGATGAGCCGGGTGCTCCCAGGTGAAGCCGATCCCGCCGTGCAGCTGGACGTACTCGGCCGTCGCCAGGCGGAAGGTCTCGGAGCAGACCACGGCGGCGGCACAGGCGGCCACCGGCAGCTGCGGCGAGGCGACGGCGGCGCAGGCGGTCGCGTACGCGGACCCCGAGCGCGCCGCCTCCAGCGCCACCAGTACATCGGCCAGCCGGTGCTTGACGGCCTGGAAGGACCCGATGGGGCGCCCGAACTGGTGGCGCTGCGCCACGAAGGCCACCGTGGCGTCCAGAGCGTGCCCGCTGCCGCCGACCTGCTCGGCCGCCAGCGCGGCCCGCCCGGTGTCCAACGTGGCCGAAACCGTGCCCTCGGCCTCCTCCGCCGTGCCCACGGCGGTGGCCGGGGCACCCCCGAACTCCACCAGCGCCTGGCGCCGCGTCTCGTCCAGGACGCGGCGCGGCGTCCGCCGGCAGGTATCGGGGGCGGGCTCACAGGCGAAGATCCGAGGTCCGGCGGGCGTTCCGGCCCGCACCAGGAGCAGATCCGCAGCGGCCCCGTCGAGCACGAAGTCCGCCCGCCCGCGCAGCACCCAGCCGTTGCTCCCCTGTTCGGCGGTGACGCCGGGCCCACCGGGCCCACCGGGCCCACCGGGCGCGTCGAGGCCGAACCCGGCCACGGTGGCGGTGAGCGTGCCGTCGGCGATCCGGGGCAGATAGCGCTCGCATGCCGTACGGTCGCCGCTGAACAGCAGAGCGTGTGCGGCCAGGACCACCGTGGGCAGCAGCGGCGCGCAGTACAGGGCGCGTCCGGATTCCTCCAGGGCCACGGCCAGCTCGGCGAAGGTGAAGCCCGACCCGCCGTACTCCTCCGGAACGGCCAGGCCGTGGACGCCGATCTCGCCCGCGAGCCGCGCCCAGAGCCCTTCGTCGTATCCGCGCGGGGTGGCCAGATGCTTGCGCACCTCCTCGACACCGCTCGCCTCGGCGTAGAGGTCCCGCAGGATGGTACGCAATTGTCGCTGTTCATCCGTTTCGGACAGCAGCTGGGGGTCGATCTCGGGGTGGCGACGGTGCATGGGATCTCCATCGTGCTGGTACGGCGGGCATGGAGCGCAAGAATTGAACTCAATTCATGACCGTAAGCATGGGACTCCAGGCAGGCAAGACCGTCCGGCGCCAGGATCGGGGCGGGTCCGGATCCGCTCAGGCGGTGAACCGGCCGCCATTGGCGAGCAGCACCGCGCCGACGAGGTTCGCCGCGGCATCGCTCGCGAGAAAGAGGGCGATCTCGGATATCTCCTCGGGCGTGGCGTACGGGCGCACCCGCGGGTCGGCGAAGGACGACCGCAGCACCTCGGGGGTGCGGGCCGCCATCCCCGTCTCCGTCGGCCCCGGCGCCACCAGGTTCACGCGGATCCCGGACGCGATGACCTCCTTGGCCACGGCTTGGGCCAGCGCGTGCACACCCGCCTTGGAGGCGGCGTAATGGGGGTAGCCGACGGGCGCGTCGAAAGCCGACGACGATCCGATCACCACGATCGCCCCGGCCCCGCGGGGCCGCATGATCCGCACCGCGGCGCGCAGCACATGGAAGGTTCCGTCCAGGTTCACGCGCAGGACCCGCCGCCAGGAGGCGTCGTCGAGGGAATCGGTCAACTCGACCGGCCGGCCTTCGACGGCCGCGTCCGCGATGCGCCGCTTCGCCTCGGGATCATCGACCCCCGCCGCGTGCACCAGGACGTCGAGGCGCCCGTGCCGGCGCAGTACGTCCTGGAAGGCACTGTCGACGCCCGCCGCGTCCGCGACGTCGAGTGCGACCGCCCGGGCGGCGGGCAGTTCCTCGGCGACGGCCGCCGCACCGTCGCCGTTCACGTCCGCCAGGACGACGGCCCGCGCCCCTTCCGCGGCCAGTTGCCGGGCGACCGCCGCGCCGATGCCCGAGGCGGCTCCCGTCACCATCGCGACCTTGCCGGCGAACTTCCCCGTGCGGACCTCTTCGCGCGTCACGGCGATCCCCTTCCGTTGCCTCAGACATCTATTGAACCGACTTCACCTCTGTTACCGTGGCAGCCGCGGCGCTGACAAGACCCGGGACGGTGAAGATGAGGGCACTGCGACTGACAGCCTGGGGCGAGGCTCCGGCACCGGCTGAGGTCGAGCGGCCCGTCCCCCACGGCGCCGAGGTGCTGATGCGGGTCGAGGCCGCCGGTCTGTGCGGCTCCGACCTGCACGTCATCGACGCTGCTCCGGGCGCGCTCCCCTACCGGCTGCCGTTCACCCTCGGCCACGAGGTCGCCGGGCAGGTCACGGCCCTGGGGCCCACCGCCGACGGGGTGCGGGCAGGTGACCGCGTGGTGCTCTACGGGCCGTGGGGCTGCGGCTCCTGCGCGCGGTGCGCCGCGGGCTCCGACAACTACTGCGACCGGCGGAACACCCTCGCCTGGCACGGGGCGGGACTGGGCCGGGACGGCGGAATGGCCGAGTATCTACTCGTCCCCTCCGCCCGCCATCTGGTGCCGATCGGCGATCTGCCGGCCGACCAGGCCGCCCCGCTCTCCGACGCGGGCCTGACGTCCTACCACGCCGTGGCCGGGCTCCGGAACACACTCGGCGAGGGCACCACCGCCGTCGTCATCGGCGTCGGCGGGCTCGGTCATCTGGCCATCCAGATCCTCCATGCGACCACCGCGAGCCGGGTGCTGGCGGTCGATGTCCGGGAGGACGCCCTGGCTCTCGCGGACCGCTCCGGCGCGGACTTCGGCACCCTGATGCGGCCGGACACCGCCCGCGTCCTCAGGGCGCGCAGCGGTGGCGTGGGGGCGGACGCCGTGTTCGACTTCGTCGGCGCCGCACAGACGCTGGAACTCGCGACCGGCATCCTGCGCCCCGGTGGCGAACTCGCCGTCGTCGGAAGCGGAGGCGGCAGCCTGACGGTGTCCAAGCCGGGTGTCCTCCCACCCGGCTTCCGGCTGTCACTGCCCTTCTGGGGAACGCGCCAGGAACTGGCCGCGGTCGTCACGCTGGCACGTTCGGGGGCGCTCCACGTCGAGACGGAGCGCTTCCCGCTGTCCGCCGCTCCGGAGGCGATCGACCGGCTTCGCCGGGGCCAGGTGCGGGGCCGGACCGTGCTCGTACCGGACTGATCACACTCGCGGTGGACTGATGGCTCCGGCTCATGGACGCGGGGGCTCACGGACGCATGGGCTCATGGACGCGTCGGCTCACGGACCCGGGGCTCACGGATCTGGGGCTCCACGGATCTGGGGCTCCACGGATCTGGGATCTGGGATCTCACGAATACGGGCCTCATGGACGCGAGTGCTCTCGGATGCGAGGCCTCACGGATCTCACGGATACGGGAACTCACGGATGGCGCGGAAGGGAAGTTCAGCATGCGCTTCGACGGAAAAGTAGCGATCGTCACCGGCGGCGCCCGGGGCATGGGTGCCACGCATGTACGGGGGCTGGTCGCGGAGGGCGCCCGGGTCGCCGTCTGCGACCTGCTGGACGATGAGGGGCAGGCCCTGGCCGGGGAGCTCCCCCACACGCGGTACTGCCACCTCGACGTCACCGACGAGGCGGAGTGGCGGTCCGTCGTCCGTACGGTCGAGGACACCCTCGGTCCCGTGGATGTCCTGGTCAACAACGCGGGGATCATGCACTACGGCGGTGTGGAGGAGCAGTCGCCCGAACACTTCCGCCGGATCATCGACGTCAATCTGGTGGGCGCCTTCCTCGGCATGCACACCGTCCTCCCCGGCATGCGCGACCGCGGCCACGGGGCCGTCGTCAACGTCTCCTCGGCCGCCGGCATGACGGGTTTCGCCGGTGGCATCGGCTATGTGGCGAGCAAGTGGGGGGTGCGCGGGATGACCAAGGCCGCCGCATTGGACCTGGCAGGCAGCGGGGTACGGATCAATTCCGTACACCCCGGGGTCATCCGCACGTCCATGGGTGAGACCGCCTCACCCGAACTTTTCGCCCATCAGCCGGTGGCGCGGATCGGGGAACCCGAGGAGGTCACCCGCATGGTGCTCTTCCTGGCCAGCGACGACGCCTCCTACACCACGGGCGGGGAGTTCCTCATCGACGGCGGCCAGACCATCGGGCATGGCCGCCACTCCACCGCGGATTAGAGCGGCGCCGAGAGCCCGCGGCCGTGCGTGGCAGCCTGCCGCCACCACGGCCGAACGACCTCTACACATCCTTGCGAACGGTGAGCAGGGAACCGATCCCGATCAGGCAGACCAGCATGACGAAGAACGCCGGGGAGAGCAGGTTCCCGGTCCGGTCGACCAGGAAGGCCGCGATGTACGGAGCCGTACCGCCCGCGAGGACGGTGCCGATGTTGTACCCGATCGCCATACCGGTGTAGCGGACCCGGCGTTCGAACAGATGCGGCCACAAACTCGCCGCCGGGACCTGCACGAACGCACTGCTCAGCATCAGGAGCATATAGGCCAGACCGGCCAGCGCCAGGCTGTCCTGGCCCATGAGCACCATCGCGGGGTAGGCGGTCACCAGGAAGCCCAGCAGCCCGCCCATCAGGACGCGTTTGCAGCCGAACCGTGCGGCGAGCCGGCCGGCCGGCACCATGAGCAGCACGGTGACGAGCACGACGCCCGCGCTCAGCCAGTAGACCTGCGTGGTGTCGTATCCCAGGTTGGTGGTCATGTAGATGCCGATGTACGTCAGCCCGAGGAAGATGGCGCCGCCCTGTGCCATGGCCAGGCCGACGGACTGCAGCAGCGCCGTACGGTGGGTGGCCAGGACCTCTCGGATCGGAGCCGCGGGGATGTCGGCGCGCTCTGCGGCCTGCTTGAATTCCGGAGTGTCCTCGATCCGCAGCCGGGCCCACAGGCAGAGGATGGTGAGCGGCACGGCCATCAGGAAGGGCAGCCGCCAGCCCCAGTCGCCCATCTGTTCCTTGGTGGTGAGGGCGGAGATCGCTCCGGCCGTCGTGGCCGCGAACATGAACCCGAGGTTGGACCCGATGGGCGTGACGGCGCCGAGGAAGGCTCTGCGCTGGGGTGGCGCCGACTCGTAGATGTAGGTGTAGGCGCCGACCGACTCGCCGCCCGAGGAGATGCCCTGCACCAGCCGGGTGATGAACAGGAGCACCGCGGCGAACACGCCGATCTGGCTGTAGGTCGGCAGCAGTCCGGTGAGGCTGCTGGCCACCCCCATGCACAGCACCGAGGAGACCAGCGCCTTGCGGCGTCCCCATCGGTCACCGAGCCATCCGAAGAAGACACCGCCGATCGGCCGCACCACGAGGCCCGTGGCGAACACCGCGAGCGCCGCCAGCGTCGACGCCGCCGGATCGTCGCTCGGGAAGAACTGCGGAGCGATCGCCACGGCGAGATAGCCGTAGACGCTGAAATCGAAGTACTCGATCAGGGTGCCGATGCTCCCGGCGAGCATCGCGCGGCGCACCGTACGTGGATCGTACGACGGCGACTCCTCCGGCGACGCGGGCTCCTCCCCCGGCGGCGCGGGCTGCTGTGTGGTGCTCATGATGTGGCTCCCTTCCCCGCGGCACGGTCCGGTACCCTGCCGACGCCCGGGACGCTACAGAACTGAACTCAGTACAGCTAGCCGTCGAACAGGGTTTTCTCAGGAAGCACTGCAGGTGCCGTGGTCACGGGTTGAGTATCTGAATTCGATTCGGTTTACTCATACAAGGTGGAGCGGCATGTCGCCGCGCTGGTCGGCAGTACCGAGTTCGGGAGTGCAACGTGCCCATCGGGTTCGAGATCGAGGACAAAGTCGCGGAGATCGCGCGGCGCACCACCGAATTCGTACGGGAGGTGGTGATCCCCGAGGAGCAGGCGTGTGACGGCAATGTCCATGCCGGGCCGGAGCCGCTGCGCCGCCGACTTCAGGACGCGGCCCGCGAGGCGGGGGTGTTCGCCCCGCACGTCGGCGCCGAATGGGGCGGACTCGGACTGGACCTGTGCGGGCAGGCAGTGGTCTTCGAGGCGGCCGGGTACTCGCTGCTGGGGCCGCTCGCGCTCAACTGCGCGGCTCCCGACGAGGGCAATACGCATCTGCTCGAGGTGGTGGCCACGGAGGAGCAGAAGGAGCGGTATCTGCGCCCGCTGGCGGCCGGTGAGGCGCGCTCGTGCTTCGCGATGACCGAGCCGGCGCCGGGCGCCGGATCCGATCCGCGTGCGCTCACGACGACCGCGACGAAGATCGACGGCGGCTGGCGGATCGACGGCCGCAAGTGGTTCATCAGCGGCGCCGACGGAGCGGCCTTCGCCATCTGCATGGCCCGCACCAGCGGCGGCCCCGGCGACCCGGGCGGCGCGACGATGTTCCTCATCGCCGCCGACAACCCCGGCATGAAGATCGTCCGGAATATCGACACCCTGGACCAGGGCCTCTTCGGCGGGCACAGCGAAATCGCCTTCGAAGGCTGTGAGGTCGGGGACGAGGCCGTACTGGGCGAGGTGGACCAGGGCTTCGGGTACGCCCAGGTGCGCCTGGGGCCCGCGCGCATGACCCACTGCATGCGCTGGCTCGGAGTGGCCCGGCGGGCGCAGGACATCGCCCTGGAGCGCGCGGCCGACCGTTCCGCCTTCGGCAAACCGCTGGCCGAACTGGGCATGGTGCAGCAGATGCTGGCCGACTCCGAGATCGACATCGAGACCAGCCGGGCGGTGCTGTGGCGGGCCTGCTGGGAGCTGGACCAGGGCCGCCCGGCCGCCCAGCACACCTCGATCGCCAAGACCTACGTCTCCGAGGCGGTGAACCGGGTGGTCGACCGAGCCGTCCAGATATGCGGTGCGCTCGGCATCTCGGGGGACGCCCCGCTGTCGCGGCTGTACCGCGAGGTGCGTCCGTTCCGTATCTACGACGGCCCTTCCGAGACCCATCGCTGGGCCATCGCCAAGCGCGCGGTGCGGGCGGCGCGGGAGCGGAGGGCCACTCGGTGACCAGTTCCGGGACGACGGTGGCCGGAGTCGACGTGGCCGCGTTGCAGCGCTACTTCGAACGCCACGTACCCGAGTGCGCGGGCCCGCTCGGGATCACGCTCCTGCAGGGCGGGCGCTCCAATCTCACCTACGCGGTGACCGACGGGGCACACCGGTGGGTGCTGCGCCGGCCGCCGCTGGGGGTGCTGACACCGACCGCGCACGACATGGACCGCGAATACCGCGTCGTCGCGGCGCTCGGCGACACCGCGGTGCCGGTCGCCCGGTCCGTGCTGTCCTGCACGGACCCGGAGGTGATCGGGGCGCCGTTCTGTGTCGTCGACTTCGTGGAGGGCATGGTGCTGCGCGACGGCGACGAGGCCGCCGCCCTCCCGCCCGACGACGCCCGGCACGCCGCTGACGCGCTGGTGGACACCCTGGTCACACTGCACTCGGTGGACGCCGCCACCGTGGGGCTCGGCGACTTCGGCCGACCCGACGGCTATCTGGAGCGCCAGGTGCGGCGATGGCGCGGGCAGTGGGACAAGGTCGCCACGCGGAGCCTGCCCGACCTCGACGAACTGCACGGCAGGCTGGCCCGTTCCCTGCCCGCGAGCGGCACCCCGGCCATCGTGCACGGCGACTACCGCCTGGACAACGTCATCCTGGCACCCGGCGAGTTCGGGCGGATCGCCGCCGTCCTCGACTGGGAGATGGCCACGCTCGGCGATCCGCTCGCCGACCTCGGGATGCTGCTCATGTACTGGGACCGGACCTGCGAACCGGTCCTCGGCGCGCGCCACGTCCCGACGGCCAACTCCGGATTTCCCTCGGGCCGCGAGGTGGCCGAGCGATACGCCGAGAAGTCCGGACGGGACATCGATGGCCTGCCCTTTTACCAGGCACTGGGCTGTTTCAAGCTCGCCGTCATCGCGGAGGGCATCCACGCCCGCTTTACGGCGGGACAGACGGTCGGAACGGGATTCGAGCGGGTCGGCTCCGCGGTGCCCGCGCTGCTGCGCTCGGGGCTGGAGCTGCTGCCGTGACGGCTGACACCGGAGATGCCATGCGTGATGCCACGCGAGACGCCGCGCGGGTTTCCGCCCAAGACGCCGCGCGGGTTTCCGCCCAAGATGCCACGCAAGATGGAGGAGAGCCCGTGCGAGACCGACTGTCCGGACAGATCGCCCTGGTCACCGGCGCGACCGGCGGTATAGGAGCCGCCGTCTCGCGGCGGTTGGCCATCGAGGGCGCCACGGTGGTGGTGACCGACGTGGACGCCGACCGCTGCGGGCAGCTGGCGGAGGAGTTGACGAAGGAGCTGGCGGCCGAAGGAGCGGCGGCGCTGGGTCTCGCGCTGGATGTGAGCGACGAGGAGGCGTGGCGCGGCGCGGTCGAGCGTGTGGTCTCCGAACTGGGCGGTCTGTCCGTGCTCGTCAACAACGCGGGTATCGCCCAGATGCGCACCGTGGAGACGGAGACCCAGGAGTCCTGGGACAAGGTCATCGCGGTGACCCAGGGCGGTGTCTGGCTCGGCATGAAGCACGGTGGCCCCGCGATCGAACGCTCCGGTGGCGGTTCGATCGTCAACATCGCGTCGATCTTCGGCACGGTGGGCGGCTTCGGCAGCCAGTTCTCGTACCACGCGGCGAAGGGTGCGGTGCGGCTGATGACGAAGAACGCCGCGCTGCACTGGGCCACGCGCGGCGTCCGCGTCAATTCGATCCATCCCGGTTTCATCGAGACCCCGCTCTCGCGCGAACTGTGGCAGGGCACGCCCCGTCACACCGCGATGGTCGAGGGCACCCCCATGGGGCGGCTCGGCACGCCGGAAGAGGTCGCGGGGGCCGTCGCGTTCCTCGCCTCCCAGGACGCGAGCTTCGTGACCGGCTCGGAGCTGTACGTGGACGGTGGCTGGACGGCACGCTGACGGGACACCACCCGTCGTGGCGGACGAACCGGGTGGGGGCGGCGAGCGGTCAGTCCGTCGCCTGTGACGCCGTCGCGGTGGCGGTGTCCGCGGCGGTCAGTCCGAACACCAGGGCCGAGGCGATGCCACCGGCGTAGGCGCGGTGCCACAGGCCACCGGTGTCCGACCCGGCCGCGAGGAGTCCGGGGAGCGGTTCGCCGTCCCCGCGCAGTACGCGGGCCCGGTCGTCGACGCGGACACCGTGAAACGGGAAGGTGATGGCCGGTACCGTCTCGATCACGTAGTACGGCGGTTCGTCGAGCGGGAGGCGGTCCAGCTGCCGGCCGGGCACCGGCTTCAGCCCCGCCGCGGCGTGTTCGTTGAACAGCTTGACCGCGTCGCGCACGGCGCCGCCCTGGTACCCCCATTCCTCCGGGAGGTAAGCCAGTTCGTCGAGGTCTTCGGCGAGTCCCACCCGGCCGCCCCGCTTACCGGCCAGAGCGAACTTGTCCACGGCGACCGCGCCCTCGACGTACGAGCCGACGACCCAGTCACGGAACACCCGGGCGTCAGCGATGAGAAGGCCCCGGCTCTCGGGCTGCTCCAGCAACGCCATGGCCGTGAGGTGGTCGCCCAGCGTCTCGTCCACGAACCGGTCGTTGTCCACGTTGAACAGAAGGGCGTGCTCGCTGTAGTAGAGCGACAGGTCGACGAAGTCCGCCGGGTCGGCGAAGGAGATGCCACTGGGGATGAGATGGCCGTAGAAGCCCGCGTCATCGTGGCCGGTGGCGGCACCGACCTGGGTGGCCAGACGGTAACCGCCGCCGCGGCTGAAGGAGTTGGAGCGGAGCTGCATGCCTCCGGCACGGGGGTGCAGATGCGCGGCGCGGAGTTCCGGATCGCCCTGAAACCCGCCGGTCGCGATGAGGGTGGACCCGGCACGCACGCGCAGGTGCGTGCCATCGGCCAACCTCAGCTCCGCTCCCGCCACCCCCCCGTCCTCGACCACCAGCCTTTCGGCGCACGTTTCCAACAGCAACGCGCCACCGCCTTGGCGGATGGCTTGTCGACAGGTGGCGACGTACTGATGGGTGTCGAACTGGTGCCCGCGACCGAAGCTGAGGACGCGCTGCGCGTCTTTGATGTCCACGCCGAGGGAACGGATCCATGAGATGCCCTCGGGGAACCGATCCACGAGGGCGCGCTTGAGCGCGGTGTCTCCATATGGATTGTGCTGGTCCATGATGTCGTGGCTCGGCGCGGTCCATGCGTAACCCGCGAAGAGCGCGGAACCGCCGACGTCCGTACCGATCTCCACGACCGTGACGGACAGCCCGTTGCGAACCGCGCGGGCACCGGCGGTCAACCCCGCCATACCCGCACCGATGATGAGCAGATCGACTTCTTCCGCGCGCAACGCGACTCCCCTCCGGTCCTGGGACGACCCTCTCAGCAAAACCGAATCCAGTTCAAAGAACAAGTACTGGGACCCGATCAACCAGCCAGAACCGATACCACCGAGACCGAAGTGGATTCTCTTGATGAGGGTTTCGGCAGTAGTGAGCAGCCAGCTCGGCGATCGAGGTGAAGGTCCGCGTTCCGCCGCTGCCGCCGATGACGCGGACGCCGTCACCGGTTGTGGTGTCGAAGTCGAAGACGGGGCGCCGCGGGCGCGTGGGCGCTCAGCGCTCCTGCAGTGCGGCCAGCGCGTGGACGGTCGCGGCGGTGTCCGGGTACAGCCGCCGGTAGAGGGCGTACAGCTCGTCATAGCGCCCGGTGTGTTCGGCGCGAGGCGTCACCGTCTCGCGCACCGGGTTCCAGTCGTCGATGGAGGCGTCCCCGACCAGCTGAGCGGCCAGCAGCGCGTCGCCGTAGCCCGCGCCGATGGTGATGGCGCGCAACTCCTGTGGGCGGCCGGTGATGTCGGAGACGATCTGTGTCCACAGCGAGCCCTGGGTGCCGCCACCGACGGCGACCACACGGCGGATGTCGCCGCCGACCGCCTCGATGACCTCGATGTTCTGGCGGACGGCGAACCCGGTGGCTTCGAGTGCGGCCCGGTAGAGGTCGCCGCGGGTGTGGGACAGGGTCAGCCCGGCGATCACTCCGCGGGCGTCGGGGTCCATGATCGGGGTTCGTTCGCCGGAGAAGTACGCGAGCATCAGCAGGCCGTTGGCGCCAACGCCCGACTCGGCGGCCAGCGCGGTGAGTTCGGCATGGTCGCCGTCGGCGAACAGATCCTTCAGCCAGTTGGCCACCGCGCCGGAGGTGGCCATGCCACCGGCCAGATTCCGGGTCCCGGGCAGCGCGCCGACCGTGCCCCACAGGGACGGGCTGGTCAGCGGCTCGGGCACGGTGTGGATGAGGAACATGGTGGTGCCGTACATCAGCATCAGATCGCCGATGTTCTGCGCACCCACGCTCAGGGCCTCGGCCCAGGCGTCGATGGTGCCGGTGGTGACGGGGATTCCGGCGGGCAGACCGGTCGCCGTGGCGGCCTCGGGAGTGAGGGCTCCGGCCGCCTCGCCGGGCCAGCGCAGCGGCGGCAGCTCGATCCCGGGGGCGACCTCGGCGGCCCAGGGGGCGTACCACTCGCAGGCGAGCGTGTCATACAGCGGAGTGCACTGACTGGCCGAGTGGTGGTCCAGGACGTAGTTTCCGGTGAGCTTACGTACCAGCCAGGAGCTCGGCATGTAGAGGCGCTTGGCCCGCGCGTAGAGCTCGGGCTCCTCCTCGGCGATCCACGCGATCTTCGGCCCGGCGGCCTGGGTGGTCAGGGCGGAGCCGCCGCGGCGGATGATCTCGTCGGCGCCGAGCCGCGCCTCGATGCGCTGGATCTGGTGGACCGAGCGGGTGTCCACACCGTAGAGCACGGCGGGGCGCAGCGGGGCGTCGTGCTCATCGGTCAGCAGGACGCAGGGGCCCATGCCACTGACCCCGACGGCGACCACGGTGGTGTCCTCCGCGGCGGTCAGCTCGCGGGCGAGTTCGGTGAACTCCCGCCACCAGACGGAGGCGTCCATCTCGAAGTGGCCGGGTCCCGGCCTTGCGGGGGTGTGCTCCCGGGTGGCCGAGCGAATCAGTGCGCCATCGAGACCGACGAGGACGCCCTTGGTGCTCGAGGTGCCGATATCCACTCCGAGGACTGCGTTGCGAGGCATGGCGAGCACGCTGACAGAAAACGATTTCACCGTCAAGGGAGGGCACGCGAATGGCCTTTGCCCTGGCGAAAAGCCATATCAGCGGCGCGCTTCGGCACCCCGCGATCGACCACATGTCTCATCCCTTGACACCCCCTGAAGCCCGCTCCACATTGCGGTGAAATGGATTTCAGACGTGCCGCGCCGCGCCGCCGGTGACTCGGGGTTGAAGTGACGCTGTGAGGTGCCGGGATGGCCCATCAGGGCCGGGCAGGTCCTCAAGGCCGGGCAGGTCCTCAAGGCCGGGCAGGTCCTCAAGGCCGGGCAGGTCCGGCCGTGCTCTCCCGGACCTGCAGCTTTGTGCGCAGCACCACGGTCTGCACCGGCGACACACTGCCGTCCATGCGCTGCAGGAGGAGGTCGGCGGCGGTGCGCCCCAGCTCGTACGAGGGCAGTTCGACCGCGGTGAGGGACGGCCGCACCAGCGACGCCCAGGGAACGTCCCCGAAGGAGAGCACACCGACCTCGGGCGGGGTGCGGCCGGCCTCGCGGAGGGCGTCGAGGACACCGATGGTCATGAGGTTGTTGGCGACGAACACGGCATCGGGCGGCTCGGGCAGCGCCAGCAGTTCGCGCATCGCCGCGCGGCCACCGCCCACCCGGAAGTCGGCATGCCGTACGTAGGTGTCGTCGGCCGCGGCCGCGCCGCCCCGGGCGGCGCGCAACGCCGTGCGGTGGCCCGCGAGCCGCTCCTCGGAGGTGGAGGCTCCTTCGGGCCCGGTGATGCAGGCGATCCTGCGGTAACCGGCCTGGAGGAGGTGGCGGGTGGCGACCTCGGCACCGTGGTGGTCGTCGACCCGGACCGCGTCCACCTCGGCGTCGCGCGGACGACGATCGACGGCGACCACGGGCACACGCCGGTCGGTCAGCGGCCCCAGATCCGTCTCGTCCTGGGACGCCGCCGCCACGATCACGCCCGCCATCTGCTCACCGAGCGCGACCTCCAGGTAGCGGCGCTCCTTGTCGGTGTCCTCGTCGGAGTTGCACAGGACCACGGAAAGGCTGGTGCGCTGCGCGGCGTCCTCGACACCACGGGCGAGCGAGGTGAAGAACGGGTTCCCGATGTCCGGGATGATCAGCGCGATCACACTGGACCGTTGCTTGCGCAGCGACCGCGCCACCCGGTTGGGCGCGAACCCGAGGGCCGCCGCGGCCTCTTGCACGGACAGGGCACGTGCCGGTGTGACCTTGCCGCCGTTGAAGACACGCGAGACGGTCGCCGGAGAGACACCGGCGGCTCGCGCCACGTCATGGATCGTCACCAACTGTGTCCGCATCCTTTCACCGTGTACGGTCGCTCTTCAGCCTACCCTGCCGATGAAAAGGATTTCACGCTGGTATTGAGGGGGTAGGGGCGAGGCTGGTGGTGGGCCTACCCGGCCTCGCGGGTGGCGGGCGTACGCGGCCAAGCGGTCGGTGGGCGAACCTGCCCCACGGGCGGCGGGCGGCGGGCAGTGGGCGGGGGCGGTTCGTACCGGCGTCAGTCCTGCGTATGGGGGGTGTCCCGGCGGGAGGCGGCCCTGCGCGAAGTGGTCCTGGGCCATGATGGCGGCGTACCGACGATGTGGCCGAGCAGATGCAGTGGCGCGGCGCCGACCCCGGCCGCCTCGACCGCGTCCCAGTAGGCGTGCGCATAGGACGCGTCGACCAGCCCGTGGACCAGCGGCAGCCCGGACACGGCGGTGTGCAGCAGGGATTCGAGTCGGCAGGAGGCGACCGTGCCCGGCAGCCAGGACCGTTCCGCGTAGCCGGAAGCGGCGGCCGGTGGCAGGTCGTCGGCGATGTGCCGCTCGGTGTCGCCGACCGCGAGCAGTCCACCCCCGACGGTCAGCACATCACACCGCTCCCGCATCCGGGCGAGGGCGCGTGCGGTGTCGAAGCAGTGCGGGAAGGAGTCGTCGACCACGACGGTGCCGGGGCGTAGCCGGTCGATGTCGAGGACGGCGGTGCCGCCGCTGCCACCGCTGACCGCGGTGATGATCAGGTCGGCCTCGTACACCGCGCTGGGAAGGCCCGGAGCGGACTCGGCCGTCGCCACCGACCCGGCCAGCCCGTTCCCGCGCAGCTCCGCGGCGAGCGCCCGCAGACGGGGCGCGCTGCCCGCGACATCGCACAGCAGCAGGTGGGCGGGCGGGCGTGGGCCGCGGGTGAGGAGCAGGTGGAGGGAAGAGGTGCCGATCGAGCCGAGTCCGACCATGGCGACGGTCAGGTCGCTCAGGTCGCGTCCGGTCGCGGCGAGGGCGGCGTGGACGGTCTTGACCACGGACACCGCTGTGGCGGCGTGGCCGGTGGTGACCACCGTCGCCCCGTCGGTGGCGCGTGCCACCTCGAATCCGTAGCCGGTCAACGCGGGGATCATGCCCGCCGGGGAGACACAGCGGACGCCGAGGGAGGCGGCGTGGCCGACGGCGCGGGCGGTGTGGCCGGTGAGCGCGCTGCCAGCGGCCAGTTCATCCGCGAACAGCGGCAGTGCGACGAACGCGGAGCGGCCCAACGGCGTGCCGATCTCCTCCAGGAGGCGGGGCCCGCCGTCCGGGAAGAGCAGATGCCGCATGTGTTCGCGGGGCAGGTCCGCTTCCGGGATCCCGGCGAGTGCCGCGAGGTGGCCGGGGGCGGGGAGATAGCCGATGAGCGCGGCGTCCGTGCGGGATGTGCGCGGGGCAGGGGCCAGAGCAAGGCGCGGACGTGGCGTGGCCGCCTGGGTGAGCTCGTCCCGCAGGAGACGGGTGAACGCGGCGAAGGCGGGCGCGTCGAGGGCAACGGCCGAGGCCCGCAGGGTGACACGCAGCCCGTCCCCGACCGGCCGAACGGCCAGGAACACATCGGTTCCCACCGGAGGCGGGGCGAGTTCTGTGTCGTGATGGTCCCAGTCGAGGGTGAGGGTCGCGCCGGTAGGTGAGCCGAGGGCGGAGAAGTCCAGGTAGCTGAAGAGGAATTGGGTGGCCCTCGGCAGACCGAGGGGGGTGAGTGGGGCGATCGCGGTGGGCGAGCTGCCGGAAGGCTCACCGCCGGTGGCACGACTGAAGCCGCCGCCGGTGCCGGGGACGGTGTCGCCGCCGGTGCCGTACGACCGTGCCGCACCGGCCTCCTCAGTGAGCGGGAGCAGGCTGGAGTGCGTACCGCCGGTGCCGCCGCTCGTGCCACGGCCGCTGTCGCCACCGGTGCCGTACGACCGTGCCGCACCGGCCTTCTCACTGATCCGGAGCAGGCCGGAGGACGTACCGCCGGTGCCACCGTTCGTGCCACCGCCGCTGTCGTCACCAGCGCCGTACATCCGTGCGGCCACGGTCTCCTCGGTGATCCGGAGCAGGTCCTCCCGGAAGGAGTGGAACGACCGGCCGCCGGACGTGGCTCCGGCACCCGCCTCCGCCACGCCGGGGCGCAGCGGTACGGCGGCCGCCAGGGAGCCGAACAGTCGGCTGATGTCGGGGAGTTGGTGGTCGCGTCCGGTGACCGCCAGGCCGAGGACGAGGTCCCGCCGGCCGGTGAGGCCCGCCAGAGCTCGGTAGTAGGCGGTCAGGACGGGGGCGTACGGCGTGGCACGGACGGTGGTGGCGAGGTGGCGCAGCCGGCCGTCAGCTCGGCGTCGAGCGTGAACCCCGCCGACCTGAACTCCGCCGAGCCGACCTCGGTGGCCCCGGCGCCCGCGGTCTCGCCACTCCGTGCACCCGAGCGGCGCAGGTCGGGCCGCTGGTACGGGGTGGCGTGGCGGGCCTGCCAGGCGATGGCCGCCGGGATCCGCCGTACGGCCAGGGCCAGGGCGAAGTTGGCGGCGGACAGGAGTGTCGCCCGGTGGCGATCCGCCGTCTCCAGCCACAGCGCAGGACGCTTGGCGAACGACAACGGCTCCAGCCGCACCTGTTTGGCGCGCGCGGCCAGCGGGGCCCGATGGGTGCCGATGAGGCCCATGTCGTGGAAGTACGGCATCCAGCTCGCCACCACATCGTCAGGTGTGATGGCCGCGGCGAGTCGCATCTGCTCCAGGTTGGCCAGCACGGCGGAGTGGGTCAGCTCGACGCCCTTCGGGGCTCCGGTGCTGCCCGAGGAGAACTGGACGAAGGCAACATCGCCGGGCGTGGCCTCCGGCAACCGGGCGGGTGGGCGACCCTGCCGCAACTCGTCCAGTCGCAACGGCTCGACGGCAGCGGGAGGCCTGGTAGTGGGTCAGACCGTGGTCGACCCATTGCTGGCGCTCTCGCGTCCCGTTCTGCCATAGGTGCCCGGCCGGTCACGCAACCCGCGGCTCACCATGATGTCGACGAGTTCGACGAGGTAGTCGGCGGAGAGTTCACGCTCGTAGTAGCCGGTGACGGCGAGCAGAGAGTCCAGCGGATGGTCGTACGGAGTGCCGGTGTCCAGCAGGAAGCGGACGTGGTTGCGCAGGATGCGCAGCTCGTCCTCGTAGCCGTACGGGACTCTGCGGACGAGCCAGTCCACGGACACGTTGGTGAGTTCGCCACTGACGGCTCCCCGTGCCCGCAGCAGGCGCACCTGTCGCTCCGGGTATGGATCCGCCCGGATGACCAGGTCGAGGAGGGACTGACCGGCGGTGTTCACGGCGTTGATATCGGCGCCCGCGTCGAGCAGGGACCACAGGAGGCTCCAGTGCTCCTCGCCTTCGACCCGGCGGGTGGTGGGGTGGGGGCGGCCGGGGCCCGCGGCCGTGAACTGGGGTGCGTTGCCGAAGGCCGCCTGGGCGAGCGCGGATCGGCGCCCGCCGTGAGCAACGCTTCGACGGCCGCGGCCGAACGCGCCGCCACGGCGTGGTGCAGGGGTGTCGCGCCGTACTCGTCGAGCGTGTCGACGTCAGCGCCCTCGCCGAGCGCGGCACGCAGCGCGCCCACGTCCCCGGCGGCGCACGCCCGCAGCAGGGCGCGGCCGCGCGGGTCGGGCGTACCGCGGGGCGGGAGTTCGAGAATGGCGAAGGCCACTTCCTGGTGCGGTGGTGCGGCGCTGGCCAGCATGATGAACCGTGCTCCGGGGAGCCGCGTCGCCACGCCGCCCAGATAGACGTCCTTCGCGAACTCCTCCGTCAGGAAGTCCATCGGGCCGAGGACACCGCAGAGCAGCTGGACGACGGAGCGCCGCCGCGGGTCCTGTATGCCTCGCAGGAGGGCGAGCCATTCGTTCCCCGCTTCGCTGTCCGAGCCATCAGAGCCTTCCGCGCCGTCCGCACCATCCCCACCATCCGCAGCCGTGCCGAACACATTCTCGCCGAACTCGGCCGCCTCCGCCGCCCACTCCTCCTCGTCGAGTTCCGTCAGCCATTCCTCGTCGGGGAGTTCGTCGCCGAGGAGGTCCAGCGCCTCGTAGACAGAGGGCGCGACACCGATGACGTCGAAGGAGGCATCCTCCTCATCCTCGAGCTCCTCGAACCCCTCGTCCTCGCCGTCCTCGTCCGCCGCGCCGACGCCGGGTGCCGGGGGCACCGAAGAGTTCCGCGAGGTCCGCGTCGTCGAAATACGTCCCCTCGGGGTTGTACTGCACGACCACATAGCGACCGCCGGTCAGCTCCTCCCGCAGCTCACCCGACTCGGCCTCCGCGAGACACCGCAACAGCTCGTCAAGATCCATGGCCGGAGTCTCGCAGGTGGGTCCGACAGCCACCGGGCCGCCGGACCCACCGCGGGCGACCGGCCTCTCAGGCGAACACCGACAGCAGCAGGGCCATCACCAGGCCGAGCACACTGACCAGGGTCTGCACGGCGGTCTGGGTCTTGGTGGCCTGGGTGAGGTCCATTCCGAACGACTCCTTGACCAGCCAGAACCCCGCGTGGTTGACATAGTTGAGGCCGAGCGAACCGGCCCCGATCGCGACCACGAGCAGGGATGCCTCCAGGCCCCCGCCGTCGCCGATCAGCGGGGCCACGATGCCGGTGGCGGAGACGATGCCGACAGTGGCGGAGCCCGTGGTCAGCGACAGCAGCAGGGCGATGAGCCAGCCCAGCAGGATCACATTGATGTGGGCGCCCTCGGCGGCCGACGCGATGGCATCGCCGATGCCCGAGTCCTGAAGTACCTGCTTGAACGCCCCTCCCCCGCCGATGATGAGCAGGATGGCGGCGATGGACTTCAGGCTGTCGGTCAGGGAGGCACGGGTCTCCTCACCCGAACGGCCGGAGTGGCCGGAGCGGGCTGCGCGGGCGGAGCCGACCATCGTCACACCGAGGGCGAAGACGAAACCGGCGAGCATCGCCACCAGCGGTTCTCCGGCGAACACGAGCGCGGCGCCCAGCCCGCTCGACTCGTCCAGCACCGTCTCGGCCAGGGTGCGCAGCAGCATCAGGACGACCGGCACCAGCACGGCCGCCACGGCCAGCCCGGTGGGCACACCGGTCCGGCGGGGCACGTCCGCACTCGTGTGCGCGCCAGACGCGCCAGACGCTCCGGCCCCCGCCGTGGCGACGGCCGGAGCGGGCTGACGCTCAGCCCCCGTGAACTGCGCCACCAGCTCGGCGTCCGGAGCGACATCGGGAAGCCGGGGCGCGATCCAGCGCGCGTAGACGGGCCCGGCCAGGATGACGGTCGGCACGGCGCAGACGATGCCGACGCCGAGGGTGAGACCGAGGTCGGCGTGCAGGCCGGTCATCGCGGTCAGTGGGCCGGGGTGGGGCGGCAGCATGCCGTGCAGGGTGGACAGCGAGGCGATGGCGGGCACACCGAGGAGCACGTACGGGCTGCCCTTGGTGCCGCCTTGCTCCTCCATCCTGCGGGCGACGCTGAAGATCAACGGCAGCAGCACGATCAGGCCGACCTCGAAGAACATGGGCACGCCGATGACGAACGCCGCGGCACCGACCAGCCAGGGCAGTCTGCGGGGCTCGGCGCGGGCGACGAGGGCGCGGGCGATGGCGTCGGTGGCGCCCGAGTCGGACAGCAGACGGCCGAGCATGGCGCCCAGGGCGAGGGTGACGCCCACGTCGCCGAGGGTGCCGCCGGCGCCCTCCTCGATGGATTCGGCGAGTTTCGCGGCGGGCTCCCCGGCCGCTATCCCCGTGCCCACGCTGACCAGGATCAGCGCGACGAACGGATGGACCCGCAGCCGGGAGTTGATGAGATAGATCAGTGCTGCGATCGCCACCGTGAGGATGAGCAGCAGCCACCAGGTGTGTGCGGTCATGCGATGCCTTTCCAGGACATATGGGTTCGTACCAGGGCATGCGGGGGGGGTCGTACGCCACCAGGGCATGGGTGGGCACGGGATGGGGGTGGTGTGGTTGTGGTTCAACGGCGAGAAGGGCGTGCGGTGGCCGCCCCGGCGGAGTGTTCGGTCAGTCCAGTCCCAGGTGTCCGACCAGCTCCGCCACGTTCTTGTCCTGCCGGGCCAGATACGTGGCGAACGCGCCACCCGTGGTGAAGGCGTCGGTCCAGCCGTGACGGGTGAGCTCGGCCTTCCACTGCCGCGAGGTGTGCAGCGCGGTCAGCACCTCGATCCAGCGTTCGCGGTCCGCGGAGCTGATGCCGGGCGGGGCGACGATCCCCCGCCAGTTGTCGAAGACCAGGTCGATCCCGGCCGCCTTCAGCGTCGGCACCCCGGGCAGCGCGGCCACGGGCCGGTCGCTGGTGACCGCGAGCACCCTGAGCTGCCCGGCCGCGATCTGGTCGAGGAACTCACCGATGCCACTGGTGGCGAAGTCGACCCGGCCGTCCAGCAGCGCGGGGAGGAGGTCGCCGCCGCCGCCGTCGTAGGCGTCGTAGCGCACCGTCTTCGGCTGGATGCCGACGGCGCGGGCCAGCGCCATGGGCAGCAGGTGGTCCGGGCCGCCCAGCGACGAGCCACCGCCGACCGTGACGTCTCCCGGGTGCTTCCGCCACTCGGCGACCAGGTCCGCGATGGTGCGGTACGGCGAGTCCTTGCGGACCACCACCGCCTCGGGCTCCTCGATCAGGCGGGCGATCGGGGTGGTCCGGGCCACGGTCACCTTCGCGTGGGCGACATGCGACGCGCCCAGCACACCGAGGCCCATCTGGAGGGCGAGCCGTCCGTTGCCCCGTTCGTCCACGATGCGCCGCAGGCCGACGGTGCCACCGGCCCCGGGCAGGTTGAACACTTCCATGTCCGAGGTGGTCCCGGTCTCCTCCAGCACCCGGGCCACGGTCCGGGCCGTGGTGTCATAGCCGCCTCCGGGTGTGTTCGGCACCAGGATCCGCAGCCCGTCGTCCCGGGTGTCGCCGGTGCCCGGCCAGGTGCCACAGGCGCCGACGAGCAGGGACAGCACGGCGGCCAGGGCGCCGGACAGGACGCGGGTGCGGGTGCCGGTGCGGCGTCTCATGGCACCTCCCTTTCGCTTCCCATACGGCGGACGCCATGATTGTGCGGCCTGGTGGACAATGCGCCCAGGTTGTGTCAGCAGGAGAGATTGAGTTCATTGTGGTCGCCGCGTTCCGTCGCCAAACACTCGCGGGCGAGATGCTGCTCCTCCAGCTCGCCATCGTCGTGGTGGTGCTGATGGCGGTGGCGGCGGTCTCGCTCGCGCAGTCGGAGGCCACCTTCAACCGGGTGGAGGGCCGCCGGGTCGGTGCGCTCGCCGAGCAGCTGGCCGCCCAGCCGCTGGTGCGCAGCAGGCTGGTGGGCCCCTCGCCGGCGGAGGCACTGGCCCCGCTGGTGTACTCGGCACGGGTGCAGTCGCGGGTGACGTCCGTCACAGTGGCCGACCGACGCGGGCGCGTGGTCAGCTCGACGAATCCCACCGTGCTCGGCGACCGGCTGCCCCTGGGCGAGGGGGTGGGCCGGGGCCGTGGCTGGTCGGGCACGCTGGACTGGGACGGCAGCCGCGAGCTGGTGGCGCAGGTGCCGGTGCTCGGCGCGACGGGGGACGACCTGGGGCGGCATCTGGGCACCGTGATGATCGGCGAAACGTCTCCCACGGTGTGGCAGCGGCTGAGCGGCGCGTCCTCGTACCTGCCCGTCTATCTCGGCGTGGCCAGCGCGCTCGGTGTCGTCGGCTCCTGGCTGCTCGCCCGGCGGGTCAAACGGCAGACGCTCGGCCTGGAGCCGCGCGAGATCACCGGGCTGGCCGAGCACCGCGAGGCGATGCTGTACGGCATCGCCGAGGGCGTCGTCGCCCTCGATCCGCAGCACCGGGTGACCCTCGTCAACGACATGGGCAGACGGCTGCTGGACCTGCCCGAGGACTGTGTGGGCCGGAACCTGGCCGAGCTGGGCATCGAGGGACGGCTGCTGGACGTCCTGGCCGGGGCGCGGAAGGAATCGGCGGACCCGAAGGACGAGGTCGTGGTCCGGCACGGCCGGGTCCTGGTCATGAACCGCATGACGGTCGTCAAGGACGGACGGCCGCTCGGGTCCGTCACCACCCTGCGGGACCGCACCGAGCTGGCGAGGCTGGAGCGCGAGATCGGCTCCTTCCGCTCCACCTCCGAGCTGCTGCGCGCGCAGACCCATGAGTTCGCCAACCAGCTGCACACCATCTCCGGGCTGATCCAGATCGGCGAGCAGGAGGAGGTGGTGCGCTACATCCGGGCGCTGAACCAGCGCCGTCAGTCGCTCGACATGTCCATCGGCCGCCGGGTCCGGGACACCGCCATCGCCGCGCTGCTGATGGCGAAGGCGTCCCAGGCCGCCGAGCGGAAGGTGGCCCTGCGCCTCTCGGACCGCACCGCGCTGGACCGGCTGACCCCCGAGGACGCCGCCGATGTGGCGACCGTGGTCGGCAACCTGGTCGACAACGCCATCGACGCCGCCACGTCCGAGCCCGGCGGTGAGAACAAAGGCGGCGGGTCGGGCGACGAGCCGTGGGTGGAGGTCGAGCTGCGGCAGGACCACACCAGTGTGGAGATCGTGGTGCGCGACTCCGGTCCCGGTGTCGCCCCCGGACTCGCCCAGGAGGTCTTCGCCCACGGCTTCACCACCAAGGCCGCCCGGGAGGGCGAGCGCGGCATCGGACTCGCGCTCACCCGGCTCGTCTGCGAGCGCCGCGGCGGCGAGATCGCGGTGACCAACACCAGTCAGGGCGCGATGTTCAGCGCCCGCATGTCCGTCAGCCACCCCGCCGACGCGGTGGCGGAAGGAGCGACCCGATGACCGAGTCGGCCGGCACGATCGATGTGCTCGTCGTGGACGACGACTTCATGGTGGCGCGCGTCCACCGCACCTTCGTGGAGCGGGTGGCGCCGTTCCGCGTCGTCGGCACCGCCCACACCGGCGAGCAGGCGATCGAGGCGGTCGACGCGCTCCGGCCCGACCTGGTCCTGCTCGACCTCTATCTGCCGGACCTCTTCGGCCTGGACGTCATCCCCCGGCTGCGCTCCGCCGGGCACGACTGCGACGTCATGGTGATCACCGCGGCCCGGGAGGCCGACGCGGTACGCGGCGCGGTCCGTCAGGGTGTGGTCGACTACCTCCTCAAACCCTTCGACTACGAGGATCTCCAGCCCCGCCTGGAACGCTATGCGACCCAGCGCGGACGGCTGCTCACCACGGTCGTCCGCGGCCAGGCGGATGTGGACCGCGTTCTGGCCGGGGCGTTCGCGCCCCCGGCGGGCGCTGCCCTCCCGAAGGGCCTGAGCGTGGAGACCGCCCAGCTCGTCGAGCGTGCCCTCCGCGAGGCGGACGGCACCGTCTCCGCCGCCGAGGCGGCCACCGCCATCGGAATCTCCCGGGTCAGCGCCCGCCGCTATCTGGAGTACTTCCACGCCACCGGCCACGCCGATGTCTCCCTGCGCTACGGCACCGCCGGCCGCCCGGAGCGCCGCTACAGCCGGCGGGCGTAACGCCTTGGTCGACGGCATCATCATCGCTCCCCAGGGGGCGGGCCGCGGCAATCTGCGCGCGCTGGAACAGGCGCGGGTGCCACTGGTCTTCGTGGACCGCACCGTCGACGGGTTCGATGTGCCCAGCGTGACCGCGGACAACGCGCAGGGGGTCGAACTCGCCGTCGCCCATCTCGCCGAACAGGGCCACACCCGCATCGGCTACATCGGCGGACCACCGTCCGTGTCCACCGGACGGGCGCGGCTCAGCGCGTTCCTGGAGGCGATCGCCCGCCACCACCTGGACGACGACCCCGTGCTGATCACGGCGGGGGACTTCCGCCGGGCGAGCGGTGGTACGGCGGCGGCGAAACTCCTCGCGCACCACCGGCCGCCGACCGCGTTGCTCGCCGCCGACAGCCTGATGGCGGTCGGCGCCCTGACCGAGGTGCGCCAACGGGGCTTGCGGATCGGCGAGGATCTGGCCCTGGTCGCCTTCGACGACATCGAGTGGTTCGGCGAACTCGATCCGCCGCTCACGGTGGTGGCCCACGATGCCCGCGCCTTGGGGGCGACCGCGATGCGGCTCCTGCTCGATGTCATCGACGGCGGCACGGCCGAGTCGGTCGTCCTGCCGATGCGGCTGATTCCCCGCCGGTCATCGGCGGCACGACCGCACACCGCTGCCAGTCATCCCTCCGCCTGACGACCCGACCCGCCCATCCCCTCACACTCCGCGGACCCGCCGCCTCGGCGCGGCGTTCGTGGAGCGACCCACCCTGCCCGACGCACAGACGAAAGGCTGACCATGCGCATCGCACTCGGCAACGACCACGCGGGGCTGACCCTCAAGGAACACGTCCGCCAGGTGTTGCGACGTCTGGGACACCAGGTGGTCGACTTCGGTCCCGACACCGACACCCCCGTCGACTTCCCCGACATCACCTTCGCCACCTGCGACGCCGTACGCAGCGGGGAAGCCGACCGCGCCGTGCTGGTGTGCGGGACCGGCGCGGGGGCGCTGATGGCCGCCAACAAGATCGCGGGCATTCGATGCGGTCTCGGCCATGACGTGTACTCCGCCCACCAGGCCGTCGAGCACGACGACGCCAACGCGCTCGCCATGGGCGCGTGGCTCATCGGACCGGCCATGGCCACGGAGGTCCTGGAGTCGTTCCTGGGCGCCACGTTCGACAACGACGCCGACACCGTACGCCGCGTGGCCAAGCTCCGCGATCTGGAGCTGCGTTCGGCCCGGGAGCTCGCCGAACACATCTGACGTCCGCCGACCACATCTGACGTCCCCGGCACACCTCGTCCCCACCCAGCCCACCTCCTCCCCAGCACCTCGTCCCCGGTACACCTCCGCTCGAAGGAGACCGGTATGAGCGCTCCTACCTCACCCTCTTCGCCCCCGCCCCCGCCCCCGCCTCCCGCACGAGGACGCGTCAGGACAGCCCTCGCGTCCGCCGTCGGCACCTGCGTCGAGAACTACGACTTCGTCGCCTACGGCACCGCGTCCGCCCTGTACTTCGGCGATGCGTTCTTCCCCAACTCGGATCCGGTGGTCGGCACCCTGCTGGCCTTCGTCACCCTCGGCGTCGGCTTCCTGATGCGCCCGATCGGCGGGGCCGTCGGCGGCTATCTCGGAGACCGCCACGGGCGTAAACCGGTCCTGGTCGGCGCCCTGCTGACGATGGGCATCGCCACCGTTCTGATCGGCATGCTGCCCACCTATCAGCAGGTCGGAGTGGCCGCGCCCGTACTGCTGGTGATCATCCGCTGTGTCCAGGGGCTGGCGTTCGGCGCCGAGTGGGGCAGCGCCGTGATGATGACGTACGAGCACGCGCCCCGCACCCGCCGCGGTCTGTACTCGGCGATACCGCAGGCCGGTAACCCTCTGGGCATCGCGCTCGCCAACATCGCCTTCCTGCTCTCCGCCACCCTCGACTCCGACTGGGCCTGGCGGCTGCCCTTCCTGGCCAGCGCCCTGCTGATCGTGGCCGGAGTGGTGATCCGGATGAAGCTCACCGAGTCCCCGGAGTTCGAGGCCGCCCGGGCGAAGGGCACCACCGTCCGCAACCCGCTGCTCAGCGTGGTGCGTGAGGACTGGCGCAATATCCTGCGCATCATCGCCCTGCGTGTGGTGGAGTCCTGCGCCTACTACCTGACGGCCACCTATCTCCTCTCGTACATCACCGACCGCGACGACGGCGACCGTGGCGTGGCGCTCGCCGGTGTGGTCACCGCCAGTCTGCTCGCCACCGCCACCACCGTGCTCTTCGGCGCGCTCACGGACCGCGTGGGCCGCCGCACGGTCTACCTGGTGGCGTGTGTGCTGGCCGCGGCCTTCGGCTTCCCGATGTATCTGATGGCCAACACGGGCGCTCCGGTGCTCATCGTGCTGATCTTCCTGATCGGCATCGGGGTGATCCACGCGGCGCTGACGGGCACTCAAGCCGCCTGGTTCGCGGAGCTGTTCAACACCGCCACCCGTACGTCCGGTGCTTCGCTGGGCTACCAGACGGCGGCGTCGGTGGCCGGTTTCGCGCCGTTCCTCGCCGTGCTGCTCGCGGAGTCCTTCGGCTGGGCGGGCCCGGCCGGACTGTATGTGTGCGTCGCGCTCGTGGGACTCCTCGGGGTGCTGTCCACCCGCGAGACCTGGAGCCCCGCACAGCGCGCGGTCCTCCCGGCCGGTCACGGTCAGCCGCGGCGAGCGGCCGATCGCGAACGGCACCCGTCACGCTGAGCCGAGGGAACGGCATCCCTCCCGCTGAGCCGAGCGGACGGCACCCCTCCCGCTGACCCGAGGAGCAGTCGGCCGGTGGGCCCGGACACGGCGCCGGACCCGCCGGTCAACGACGTCAGGGCTTGCGGGCCACCGCTCCGTACATCGCGATGTCCTCGTCCTTGATGTCCTCGGTGACGGTGGCGTCCGGGCGCCACTTGTGGACCTGGGTGAGGCCGGGCTCGACCAGCTCGAGGCCGTCGAAGAACCGCTCGGCCTCCGCCTCGGTGCGCAGCCGCATGGGCATGTCGCGGGCCGCGTACTCCCGGGCGACGCGGGCCACCTCGTCCGGCGCGAAGTCGGCGGTGCCGATGGACATCGCCAGGTAGCTGCCGGAAGGCAGCGGCTCCAGGAGGCGGTTGACGATTCCGTTGGCGTCGTCCTTGTCCAGGACGAAGTGCACGATGGCGATCACCGTCAGGGCGACCGGCCGGGTCAGGTCGAGGGTCTCGCGGAGCTCGGGGGCCCGCAGGATGGTGGCGGGCTCGCACATGTCCGCTTCGACATAGGCGGTCCTGCCCTCGGGGGTGCTGGCGAGCAGGCCCTGGGAGAGCGTGAGGACGATGGGGTCGTTGTCCACGTAGACGACCCGGGAGTCCGGTGCCACCGCCTGGGCGATCTCATGGAGGTTGGGCGAGGTGGGGATGCCGGTGCCGATGTCGAGGAACTGCCGGATGCCCGCCTCCTCGGCCAGATAGCGCACGGCACGGTTCATGAAGTCGCGGTTGGCCCGCATGTGGATCGGCAGGGCGGGCCACTCGCGGGACATGGCGATGCCCGCTTCCTTGTCGGCCGGGTAGTAGTCCTTACCGCCGAGGATGTAGTCGTAGATACGTGCCGAATGCGCGCTCTCGGTGTCGATGCGGTCGGCCGACCATCCGTTGTCGCTCAAGGCGTCCCCTCCCAGTGGATCGTCAGTTCGCTGTTGGTGCTGCTCCCGGGGCGCGGGGGGGGGGCGGGGGCCCCCCGCCGCCCCCGGACGGGTTGGGGGGTGGGGGGGAGCCCTCGGTGGTGGTGCCGCCCGGCCACACCCCCCCACCCCCCCCCCCTG
>NZ_JBHYVB010000038.1:4437-9534 GCF_042750115.1 Streptomyces sp. NPDC059455 | reverse complement strand
TCTTTCTTTTGTTTGTTTGGTTGTGTTGGGGTGTCGGGCGGGGGGGGGGCGCGGGGCCCCGGCTCCCCCGGGAAGGATGCGGTGCCGTGGCGCTAGCAGAGGAAGTCGGCGTGGCCGGCCTTCACACCCGCCAGAAACCGGGTCATCTCGTTCGTGGTGAAAACCAGTGCGGGGCCGTCGGGGTCGGTCGACTGACGCAGCGCCACCCGCCCGTCGTACAGCTTCTTGGCTTCGACGCAGGCGCCCCCGGCGTCGTCGCTCCACGGCTTGGACCAGCCCAAGGTGCCGAGGTCGTGGGAGGGCATGCAGCTGCGTATGTGGTGGTGCACTTCAGAGCTCCTTGCGAATTGCGCCGAGGACGGCCTCGGTTTTCCTGGCGGGCACCGACTGGGCGCCCATCCGGTCCAGGACCTCGCGATACACCACCACGTCGTCCTCCTTGTCCAGATACACCGCGCCGACCAGGCCGCTGAGGTAGACGATGTCGGGCAGCTCCGGAGCCCTGAGCCGGAAGATATGGAACGCACCGGCCCGCATGGCCGGATGCGGGCCGCTCCCGAACGGCATGATCTGCACGGTCACCTGGGGAAGGGCGCTGACCTCGATCAGATGGTCGATCTGGGCGCGCATCACGGCCGGGCCCCCGACCGGCCACCTCAGCACCGTCTCGTCCATCACGACCCACAGCCGGGGAGGGGATTCCCGGGACAGCAGTTCCTGGCGCTGCATCCGCAGGGCGACCCTGCGCTCGGTGGCCTCCGACGGAGCGTGCGGGTTTCCGGCGCTGAGCAGCGCACGGGCGTAGTCCTCGGTCTGCAGCAGCCCGTGGACGAACTGCGCCTCGTAGGCGCGGATCTGAAGCGCCGCCTGCTCCAGATTCAGATACGCGGCGAACCAGTCCGGCATCACATCGCGGTAGGTGTGCCACCAGCCGCGCTTGTTGGCCTCGCGGACCGACTTCAGGAAGGTGTCGAGCTCATGCCGGTCGGTGATGCCGTACGTCTGGAGCAGCTTCTCCACGTCCGCGAGTCGGAGCCGGGCCACCTTGGCGGCTTCCATCCTGCGGATCGTGGAGTGGCTGACCCCGATCGCCACGCCCGCCTGGTCGTAGGTCAGGCCGGCACGCGTCCGCAGCTCCTCCAGTTGCCTGCCGAGGATCATGCGGAGGACAGAGGGGGCACCGCCCCATGCGGTTTCCGCCGCCAACGCTCTACCTCCCCCCACCGGGCTACGGCTGCAGTCTGTCACGGTCGCCGGCCGCGCGAACGGCATCCCCCCGATGGCAACTTGCAATTTTCAACTTACCGCTTGCAAGTCGTTCGTTGCACCTGCCACAGTGGTCACACCGTCCGATCACGGTGGGAACGCTTGCGTGGGTACGTCCGTAGGCACTGCGCAGTGCGGGAACGGCACGGTCATGATGCGCAGGCAGACGAAAGGCGGCCGCTCGTGGCTCCCCTCGCCCTTCCCCTGACTCCCCTTCGGACGTCCCGGGAGCAGGACACCCACCCGGGATGTGCTTTACGGCTTCCGGCCACCGCCTCCTCGGTGAGCACGATCCGCGCGGCCGTGCGCGAGCGGCTGCGCGCCTGGGGCGTAAGCGCCCAAGTGTGCGACGACGCGCTCCTCGTGGTCTCCGAGCTGGTCACCAACGTGATCACGCATACGGTCAGCGATCACCTGGAGTGCAGGCTGAGCGTCGGCGCGGGACATCTGCGCCTCGAGGTCGAGGATCAGATCCGGGCCCGCACCCTCCCCGCGCCACGCACCCCCGACCCCGATGAGCACTGCGGACGAGGGCTCCTGCTGGTCGGCGCGGTGAGCAGCGCCTGGGGCGTCAGGGACTCCCGGCACGGACCGGGGCGGATCGTATGGGCCGAGCTGCCGTCGCGCACGGAAGAGTGTCACTGACTCATGGACCGACAGTTTGTTGCCCCCGAGGCACCTGAGCCACGTGCGATTCCTGAGGCCCCGTCACTCGGCGCGGCGAGGCTCTGGCGGGGCCACCGCGGACGCCTGCGTCTCCCCGACGGGCTGCCCGCCAGGCTGGGTTACGACGCGGTCGGGATGCCCACGGACATCGGCAGGCGGGTCATGAAGTGTCTGCCCCGCATCGGCTGTGTCTTCGCCGACGACCAGCGGTGGTGGTGGATCGTGCCGTCGGGGTCGAACATCGACGTCGCCTGGCCGCTGTTCACCAGCTACGCGGTCGGGGCGCGGATGACCGACCTGAGCGGCGAGTACTCCGGGCGTTCCCGACCCCCCCGGCTGATCCATCACCCCCAGGACGACTCGCCGTACACGCCGCCGATTCCGCTGTACTTCATGACCTGTCATATCGCCGGAATCCGGCCCCGCTGGTCGCCGGGGGACGCCTCCGGGCCGTCCCAGGCGATCTAGGACCCCGCCCGCGCGCTGCTGCTCCGCATGCGACCCTGCCCGGCCGACAACGTTGTCCCAAGGTATGGACAAACACTGGAGTGAGTGCTCTGGTAATGCGTGCAGCAAGTGTTCCCTGTGGAAGAGTTCCGCCGTCCTCCGGGCGGCGGCGCCAACCGGACCATGGAGCAGCAGCGTGCTGAGACACTTGTTCCTTCGCTTCCCCTCCCTCCTCCGTCCAAGACGGACCTGGCGGCGGCGCGTGGCCGCCGTCGTGGTCCCCGCGCTGGCCGCCACCGGTCTGCTCGTCTCCGGCGCCGGCCCCTCCCACGCCGCCCAGGCCTGGGATCCCAAACCCTCCCCGATGACGACCCCGTGGACGAACCAGGTCCCGGTCGACAACCCCCTGCCGGAGTATCCGCGCCCCCAGCTCACCCGGCCCGACTGGTCCCCCCTCAACGGGATTTGGGACTTCGCGGTCAGCTCCCGCGACGCCGGACAGCCGGCCACGTTCGGTGAGCGGATCCGGGTGCCGTTCGTGCCCGAGTCGGCGCTCTCCGGCGTCCAGCGCAAGATCACCCAGAATGACAAGCTCTGGTACAAGCGCACCTTCACGGTCCCCTCCGGCTGGAACGGCCGCCGCGTCCAGCTCAACTTCGGCGCGTCCGACTGGGAGACCACGGTCTGGGTCAACGGCAAGCAGGCCGGTGCCGCCCACCGCGGCGGCTACGACGCCTTCTCGTACGACATCACGCCCCTGCTGAACGGCGGCACCAACACCATCGTCATCTCCGTTTACGACCCCACGGAGACCGGCGGTCAGGCCATCGGCAAGCAGCGCGTCCAGGATGTCACCCCGCATCCCGGCCGGAGCATCGTCTACACCGCCTCCTCGGGGATCTGGCAGACCGTGTGGCTGGAGCCCACCGCCCCCGCGCACATCACCCGCCTGGACATGGTCCCGCGCCTGGAGGACAACACCCTGCGGGTCACGGTGCGCGGCACCGGAGGAGCCGACGGCGCGGGCGTCAAGGTCACCGTCTCCAGCGGCGGTACGACGGTCGGCAGCGCCACCGGCACGGTGGGCGGAGAGCTCTCCGTGCCGGTGCCGAACACCCGTCTGTGGACGCCGGAGGACCCGTTCCTGTACGACGTCACGGCCGAGCTGACCGGCGCCGCCGGAGCCGACAAGGTCGGCGGCTACACCGGTATGCGGTCGATCGCGGTGAAGGACGTGGGCGGGGTCCGGCGGCCGGTGCTCAACGGCAAGTTCGTCTTCCAGACCGGCACCCTGGACCAGGGCTACTGGCCGGACGGCATCTACACCGCGCCCACCGACGAGGCCCTCAAGTACGACCTGCAGAAACACAAGGACCTGGGCTTCAACATGGTCCGCAAGCACATCAAGGTCGAGCCGCAGCGGTGGTTCTACTGGGCGGACCGGCTCGGGCTGCTGGTGTGGCAGGACATGCCCTCGATGGACAGCGGCAAGACCCCGGACACCGCGGCCCGCGCCCAGTGGGAGAGCGAGTACCGCGCCATCATCGACCAGCACCGCAGCTCGCCCGCGCTCATCCAGTGGGTGGACCAGAACGAGGGCTGGGGCCAGTACGACCAGGCCCGCATCGCCGACATGGTCAAGGCGTACGACCCCTCGCGCCTGGTCGACAACATGAGCGGCGTCAACTGCTGCGCCGCCAAGGACGGCGGCAACGGCGACGTCATCGACAACCACAACTACGTCGGGCCCGGCAACACCCCGGCGGAGTCGGTGCGCGCCTCGGTGCTCGGGGAGTACGGGGGCCTGGGCTACCGGGTGCCCGGCCATGAGTGGTATCCGGGCGGCGGGTTCAGCTACGAGGACCAGCCGAGCGTCTCCGCGCTCAACAACCGGCTCGTCGGCCTGCTCGACGGGATCCGGGAGAGCGGCATGCCCGCGGCCGGTCTGTCGGCCTCCGTCTACACCCAGATCACGGACGTGGAGAACGAGGCCAACGGGCTGATGTCCTACGACCGCCAGGTGGTCAAGGTCGACCAGGCCCGGGTCCGGGCCGCCAACCAGGCCCTCATCGCGGCCTCCCGGTCGGCCGGCGCCACCGTGAAACTGCCCGTCGGGCAGAACGTGTCGATCCGGGTCACCACCCCCGGCTACACCGACCGCTACATCCGCCACTACGACGGGCTGGGCTTCACCGAGGTGGTGAACTCCGCCAGCGCCGACCTGCTGAAGCGGGACGCCACCTGGACGGTCAGGCAGGGTCTCGCGAACAAGCTCTGCTACTCCTTCGAGTCCCGCAACTACCCCGGTGAGTATCTGCGCCACCGCGACTTCCGCGTCCGGCGCGAGGCGGGCGACGGCTCCACCGTGTCCAAGGAGGACGCCACCTGGTGCCCGACCCAGGGCAGCGGTGGCATCCGGATGTCGGCCGCCAACTTCCCCGGGCAGTATCTGCGGCACATCAACGCGGAGCTGTGGCTGGCCCAGTCGGGCGGCAGCCACGCCTGGGACAACCCGGCCAGCTTCACCGAGGACACCACCTGGGCGATCGAGTCGCCCTGGGCTCCCTAGCTCGACCGGCGCGGGCGCTGATCAACGGGCCCGCGCCCTCCGGCGGCCGCCCCCGCGCGGGCGGCCGCCCCTCGCGCCGCCCCCCCCGGCGGCCGCCCCCGCGCTCCACCCCCACCCGCAGGCGCACGGCCCCCCCGGGAAAGGCGGGG
>NZ_JBHYVB010000038.1:0-4427 GCF_042750115.1 Streptomyces sp. NPDC059455 | reverse complement strand
TGTTTTTTTTGTTTATTTCTTCGTGCCGTGGGGGGGGGGGGGGGGTCTCCCCCCCCCCCGCCCCCCGCGGGGCGGGGCCCCCCCCGCGCCCCCCCCCCCCCCCGTCTCTCCTCCCCCACCTTCGGCCGCCACTTCTCTCCTCCCCCACGCTCATGCGCACGGCCCCCCATGGAAAGGCGGGTACGTCATGTCAGCGCGGCTCCACCGTGTCCTCCACGGACTCCTGACCCTGGCCATCGCCCTTGCCATCGCCCTGGCCGGTCTGGTCGCCCTCCCCACGCCGTCCCGTGCCGCGCCGTCCCGTGCCGCGCCGTCCCGTGCCGCGACCCCGGTCTGCGCGCTGGCGTGCGACACCCTCGACCCCTCGAAGGCGCAGCGCGACACCTTCCCCGTACCGAATGTGAACCTGGGCGGCCGGACCCTGAAGCTGCACGTCTCCGACCCCGACTCCATGGCCTGGGCCAGCATCGACAACGGTGTGACGGGCGACGCGGTCTGGCTCGACCGGTCCTGGGACCGGGGTGCCACCTGGGAGGGCCTGCTCGGCAAGGCGAGCATCCCCGGCACCTGGACCGGCACCCGCACCCTGATGTACAACCTCACCGACCCGGTGGGCCACCGGCGCGGCTGGCTCCGCGCCTGCGGTGACGCCGCGGGTGTCACCTGCACCGACTGGGTCTACCCGAAGGTGTGCGACGGCACGTTCTGCGACGGCGCCGACCCCGCCACCGCGGCGGGCGACGACCGCCCGGTGCCCTCCACCACCCTGTTCGGGCGCACCATCAGCCTCCATGCCGACCAGAAGAACGGGCTGGCGTGGGGCGTCATCGAAAGCGGTGGCGCGGGCGACGAGATCTGGCTCGACCGCTCGTGGGACACCGGCGCCACCTGGCCCGAGGGCTCCTCCCTCGGCCGTACGAGCGTGGCGTCGGGCAAGACCTCGACGCGGACGGCCATGTTCGCCACCCGGGATCCGCGCGGGCTGATGTTCGGCGGTGCGGTCCGGGCGTGCGGCCGTGCGGCGAGCCACCAGGAGGGCAGCTGCACGGCCTGGGTCAGGCCCGCGCCGAGCCGGGCGCGCGCCGCCGCTGACGCGCTGATGGCGTCGTACCACACCTACGAGGGCTGGTGGCGCAGCAGTTGGTGGAACTCGGCCGTCGCCGTCACCTCGCTCATCGACTTCGCCCAGCGCACCGGGCGGCACGACTACGACTGGGTCATCGCCCGCACCTTCGAGCAGAACCGCGGCACCTTCGCCCCGGGCGAGCGCAGCTCCGACGCGGTGGAGGGCCACTTCATCAGCCGCGCCATCGACGACGCTGCCTGGTGGGGCGTGGCCTGGCTGGCGGCGTACGACCACACCCATGAGCGGCGCTACCTGGACGAGGCGGTCACCATCGCCGCTTACGTCCACCAGTACTGGGACACCGGCACCTGTGGCGGCGGTGTGTGGTGGGACCGGGAGCGCACCTACAAGAACGCCGTGACCAACGGGCTGTACCTGTGGCTGACCACGTCGCTGCACCGGCGGATCTCCGGCGACACCGTGTGGGGCGACCGGGCGGCCACGGCCGCGACCTGGTACCTCAACAGCGGGCTGATCAACAGCGCGGGCCTGGTGAACGACGGGCTGACGGCCGGCTGCCGCAACAACTCCCAGACCGTGTGGAGCTACAACCAGGGCCTCGCCATCGGCGCCTTCACCCAACTGTGGCGGTCCACCGGCAACGCCCAGTACCTGGACACCGCCCGCCGCCTGGCCGATGCCGCGACCACCTCGGCGGCGCTGACCCGCGACGGCGTCCTCACCGAGTCCTGCGATACCGGCGGCAACGCCTGCGACGACAACCAGAAGCAGTTCAAGGGCGTCTTCATGCGCCACTTCGCCGACCTCGCGGACGCCACCGGATCCGCCGCCTACCGGGCGTACATCAAGAAGCAGGCCGACTCGATCTGGGCCACCGACCGCGACCCCCTCAACCGGCTCGGCCAGCGCTGGGCGGGCACCACCCCCAACCAGGTGGACTGGCGCACCCAGGCCAGTGCCCTTGGCGCGCTGACGGCCGCGGACGGCCGGTGACACCTCCCCACGGACCAACCCTCACGAGCCGTACTCGCATCGACTCAAGGAGGCGCCCATGAGCCCTCGCACCGCCCGCCGCCACGCGGCGCTGCTCACCGCCCTGCTCGCCATCCTGTGGGGCCTTATCTCCGCCCCGCCCGCCGCCACGGCGGCCCCGCAGGCCGCCGCGGGCACCTTCCGCAATCCCCTCAACACCGGCCCGGACCCGTTTCTGACCACCTGGAACGGGAACTACTACCTGACCACCACGCAGGGCAACAGCATCCGGATGTGGCGCTCCTCGTCCCTGGGCGCCCTGCTCGACGCCGACCCCATCACCGTGTGGACGGACACCGACACCTCCCGCAACCGGAACATCTGGGCACCGGAGTTCTACCGCTTCGGCAACCGCTGGTACCTCTACTACACCGCCGACGACGGGGTCGACGACCACCACAGGCTCTATGTGCTGGAGTCGGACCGCGACGACCCGGCCGGTCCCTACCACTTCAAGTCCCGTCTGACACCGCCCAACCACGCCGCCGACTTCGCCATCGACCCCGGCATCCTCGAGCACAACGGGCGCCTCTACCTCGCCTACTCCGGCATCAACCAGTACCAGCACAACGGCCTCAACATCGCCCCGATGTCCAACCCGTACACGGTCTCGGGCAACGCGGTCGCCATCAACGCGGCCGGCGGCTGCCCGGAGGTGCGCGAGGGCCCCGAGTTCCTCTACCGCAACGGCCGCACCTGGATGACGTACTCCACCTGCGACACCGGCAAGCCGGACTACCAGGTCTGGATGATGTCCCTGCCGTCCGGCGCCGACCCGCTCGTGCCCGGCAACTGGACCCAGCGCTCCGGCCCGGTGTTCTCCCGCGCCGACGACCACGGCGTCTACGGCCCCGGCCACCACGCGTTCTTCCGCTCGCCCGACGGCAAGGAGGACTGGATCGTCTACCACGCCAAGACCACGTCGGTGAACACCTACTCCAACCGCACCACCCGCGCCCAGAAGATCACCTGGAACGCCGACGGCAGCCCGAACCTGGGCCGCCCGCTCGCCATGGGCGCCACCCAGGACCTGCCGTCCGGCGACCGGGGAGCGGGCACGTACTGGATCAATGACGACGGCCGGTCCAGCGGCGACGGAAGCGTGTCGTACACGGGCACCTGGAACTCGGGGACCGGCTGCGCCACCCAGTGCTTCTGGAGCGACGACCACTGGAGCGACCGGGCGGGCAACACCGCCACCTTCTCCTTCACCGGCACCCGGATCGCCCTGCTGTCGGTCCGCGACACCGGCAACGGCATCGCCGCCCTCAGCATCGACGGCGGCCCCGAGCAACGCTTCGACTTCTACGGCGCGATCCGCACCGGCGAAACCCTGCAGTACCTCAGTCCCCGGCTCCCCTCCGGCCGGCACACCCTGCGCGTCCGGGTGACCGGCGAGCACAACGCCCAGTCGGGCGCCTCGTTCGTGAGCGTGGACCGCGCCGAGGTGTACACCCGCTGACACCCGGCACATCCGCGGCCCCCGCCCGGCGGCGGGGGCCGCACACGCCGCGTGTCCGGGCCGGACATGACGCCCTGAGCGATCCCGCCGGGGCTTGCCTTACCGTGGCGCGGGTGGATCTCAACTTGCTCGTGGCGCTCGACGCCCTGCTGGAGGAGAACAGCGTGACCGCCGCGGCGGACCGGCTGAGCCTCTCGCCACCGGCGATGAGCCGGACGCTGGCCCGGATCCGTCGCGCGACCGGCGACGACATCCTGGTGCGCACCGGCCGCACCATGGTCCCCACCCCGCGCGCCCTCGAACTGCGCGAGGAGACCCGCGACCTGGTCCGGCGGGCCACCGCCGTGCTCACTCCCGTACGCCGGCTCGACCTGGCCGGCCTGAACCGGCACTTCACCGTGCGGGGGCATGACGCGCTGCTGGCGGCCCTCGCCGCCCCGCTGATCGCCAGGGTCGGCGCCACCGCCCCGAACATCCATCTGAGTCTGCTGGCCGAGTCCTCCGCCGACCGGCCCGACCTCGCCCGGGGCCAGGTCGATCTGGAAATCGGCGCGGATGAGCCGGGCCGCCCGGAGATCTCCTCCGAGGTGGTCGGCACCGACCGGATCGTCCTGACGCTACGACGCGGGCATCCGCTCGCCAAGGGCAGGGTCGGCCTCGACAAGCTCGTCCGCATGACCTTCGTGACCGTCTCGCGCCGGGGCCGACTGCACAACGCCATCGACGACGCCCTCGCCGAACGCGGGCTGCGACGGCGGGTGATCGCGTCCCTGCCGACGAGCGCCGCGGCGCTGGGCGTGGTGTCCCGTTCGGACGCCGTGGCCGTCGTGGGGGGGGCGGGGGGGG
>NZ_JBHYVB010000037.1:25031-71801 GCF_042750115.1 Streptomyces sp. NPDC059455 | reverse complement strand
CCCCTGACATGGGTCAGGGGAACCGGCCGTCGCGTTGTCCCGCCGCCTGGCCGCTCTTCAGGACGCGGCCGGCGGGGTGTCCTCCGGACCGGACCCGGAACCGGAACCCGAACCGGAGCCCGGCCCCTCGCCCTTGCGGCGCAGCTCCTCCTCGCGGCGGCGGAGGTCGGCCTCCCAGTCCCTCAGCCGCTCCTCGTCGTTCTCGCGGTCGCCGGGCGTGTCGGCCGGTTCGTTCGCGTCGTCCTTATGGCCCTTGTCGTTCAGGGACTTGAGGAACTCGGGGTTGTCGTCCGGCGCGACCCAGCCGCCCGTGCCCCCGCCGCCGCCCGTGCCCCGGACGCCGGGCCGGCCGGCGCCTCCGGCGACGGCGCGCTTGCGGCCCGCGATCAGCCAGGAGATGGAGCCCACGATGGGGAACAGCAGGACGAGGATCGCCCAGATGGGCTTGGGGATATAGCGGATGTCCTGTTCGTCGGTGGTGATGCAGTCGATGAACGCGTAGATGCTCAGTGCCAGCGGCACCAGGATCATCAGCACCCTTAGCATGAGGCGATTCCCCCTGCGTGTGGTGTTCGGGGCGGTGGCTCGGGCCCCCAGTTACGGGACCAGGGTAGTGCGTACCGGATACTGGGACGCATGGCTTATGACGATCTTCGTTCCTTTCTGCGGGCGCTCGACAGGGAAGGCGACCTCAAGAGGGTCAAGGCCGAGGTCGATCCCTATCTCGAGGTCGGGGAGATCGTCGACAGGGTCAACAAGGCGGGCGGCCCGGCGCTGCTCTTCGAGAACGTCAAGGGCTCGGCGATGCCGCTGGCCATGAATGTCTTCGGCACCGACCGCCGCCTCCTGAAGGCGCTGGGACTCCGCTCGTACGACGAGATCAGCGAGAAGATCGGCGGGCTGGTCAAACCCGAACTGCCGCAGGGGTTCGTCGGCCTGCGCGAAGCGTTCGGGAAGCTGGGCTCGATGGCCCATGTGCCGCCGCGGAAGGTGAAGGAGGCGCCCGTCCAGGAGGTGGTCCTCACCGGCGAGGACGTCGATCTGGACCAGCTTCCGGCGCTGTTCACCTGGCCCGAGGACGGCGGGTCGTTCTTCAACCTCGGCCTGACCCACACCAAGCACCCGGAGACCGGGGTGCGCAACCTCGGTCTCTACCGCCTGCAGCGCCATGACCGCCGCACCATCGGCATGCACTGGCAGATCCACAAGGACAGCCGCAACCACTACCAAGTGGCCGCTCGGCGCGGGGAGAAGCTCCCGGTGGCGATCGCCTTCGGGGCGCCGCCCGCCGTGACCTACGCCGCGACCGCGCCGCTCCCCGGCGACATCGACGAGTACCTCTTCGCGGGGTTCGTCCAGGGCCGGCGGGTCGAGATGGTGGACTGCGAGACGGTGCCGCTCCAGGTCCCGGCGGCCGCCGAGGTCGTCATCGAGGGCTGGCTGGAGCCCGGGAAGACGCTGCCGGAGGGCCCGTTCGGCGACCACACGGGCTTCTACACGCCCCAGGAGCCGTTCCCGGCCCTGACCATCGACTGTGTGACGATGCGGCGGCGGCCGCTGCTCCAGTCGATCGTGGTGGGCCGGCCGCCGACCGAGGACGGGCCGCTGGGGAGGGCGACCGAGCGGTTCTTCCTCCCGCTGCTCAAGATCATCATCCCGGACATCGTGGACTACCACCTCCCCGAGTCCGGCGGGTTCCACAACTGCGCGATCGTCTCGATCGACAAGAAGTACCCCAAGCACGCGCAGAAGGTGATGCACGCCATCTGGGGCGCCCACATGATGTCGCTCACCAAGCTGATCGTCGTGGTCGACGCCGACTGCGATGTCCACGATCTGCACGAGGTTTCCTGGCGCGCTCTGGGGAACACCGACTACGCCCGCGATCTGACCGTGGTCGAAGGCCCCGTCGACCATCTCGACCACGCCTCGTACCAGCAGTTCTGGGGCGGTAAGGCGGGCATCGACGCCACCGCGAAATGGCCGGAGGAGGGCTATACGCGCGACGGCGGATGGCCGCGCATGGTCATGTCCGATCCGGAGACCGCCGATCGGGTGACAAAGCGATGGAAGGAGTACGGGCTGTGAGCGCCGATTCCGCGACCCCCGATCTCTTCGGCCCCGAACCGGCGCCGCCCGGCCGGGTCCGCGCCTTTCTGCGGCTGGTGATGATCGAGCACTCGGTCTTCGCGCTGCCCTTCGCCTACATCGCCGCGCTGACCGCGATGCACCTGTGGGACGGCACCGTCCACTGGACGCGGCTGCTGCTGATCACGATCGCCATGGTGGGCATGCGCACCTTCGCCATGGCCTGCAACCGGATCATCGACCGCGAGATCGACGCCCGCAATCCGCGCACCGCCGGCCGGGAGCTGGTCACCGGCGCCGTGTCGGTGCGCACCGCGTGGACCGGCGCGCTCATCGCGCTCGCCGTCTTCCTGGGCTCGGCGGCGCTCCTGAACCCGCTCTGCCTGGCGCTGGCGCCGCTCGCGGTGGTGCCGATGGTGGTCTATCCGTACGGGAAGCGGTTCACCGACTATCCGCACGCCATCCTGGGCGTGGCCCAGGCCATCGGCCCGGTCGGCGCCTGGATCGGAGTCACCGGCGAGTGGTCGTGGGACGCGGCCGTCCTGGGGCTCGCGATCGGCATCTGGATCGGCGGCTTCGACCTGATCTACGCCTGCCAGGACGTGGCGGCCGACCGGGCGCACGGGGTGCGGTCGGTGCCGGCTCGCTTCGGCATCGCGGGCGCCCTCTACGGGGCGCGCGTCTGCCATGTGGTCACCACTGCCCTGCTGGTCTGGTACGCGCTGGCCACGGACGCCGGGGCGTTCTTCTGGGTCGGGCTCGCGATCGTCGCGGCGGCGTTCGCGTACGAGCACACGATCGTGCGGCCGGGCGATCTGTCCCGGCTGAACCGCGCCTTCTTCACGGTCAACGGCTTCATCGGGATCGCCCTGTTCTGCTGCGCGCTCCTCGACCTGGTGGTGCGGGGCCTCGGCCTGTGAGACCCGCCGGATAGGCTCGGTGACGTGGAGACGCCGCACGAGCCTTACGGGCCGCATGAGCCGTACGGGCCGCACGAAGAAGTGAGCGGGCGCCGTCCCTGGGTCGTCGGTGTGTCCGGCGCGTCCGGGACGCCGTACGCCGCCTCGGTGCTGCGCGCGCTGCTGGCGGCGGGGGAGGCGGTCGACCTGGTGGTCAGCCGGGCGTCACGGCTGACGCTGCTGGACGAGACGGGGATCGGGTTCCGGGACGCCCACTGGCGCGACGATCTGTGCCGCTGGCTGGCGCGCGGCGCGGACGGCACGCCCGACGCCTTCGAGGTGCCCGCCGAGGTGGCGGACGTGGCCCACTGGTCGCCCGGGGACCTGGCGGCCGGGCCGTCCTCCGGCTCGTATCCGGCCAAGGGGATGCTGATCGTCCCGGCGAGCACGGCGTGTGTGGCCGGGGTGGCGCTCGGGCTGTCGAAGGATCTGCTCCAGCGGGCCGCGAGCGTCACGCTCAAGGAACGGCGCAAGCTCGTGGTGGCGGTGCGCGAGACACCCCTGAGCGGACAGACGCTGAAGGCTCTGGTGACGCTGGACGAGGCGGGCGCTGTGGTGCTGCCCGCCTCGCCGGCGTTCTACGCGGGGGCGACGCACATCCAGGATCTGGTGGACTTCGTCGCGGGGCGGGTGCTGGACGCGGCAGGGGTGCCGCACAAGCTGTACCGCCGGTGGGAGGGGGAACTCGGTGGGGACCGGGACCGGGGAACGGCCTAGCGGGTCCAGCGCCGCCTGGTGCGCGCGGCGCGGGCCGCGACGACGGCCGCGCGGCGGGCCGCGCGGGAGACGGGCCGGTTGGTGGTACGGGCTGCACGCGAGCGGTTGGCCAGGTCCCGCAGCTCGAGCATGCGGGCCTCAAGGCCCTCGATCGTGTACACGGTGAGTCTCATCTCCTGAGGGATGGTCGATCGCCTAAAAGATTTACAGGGCTTGTGGCCCTGATGCCTTAGATTCTACATGTAATCCCGCTCAAACTTTGAATAATGGAAGGCGTACGTGCTTATGGACGCGGTGGACAGGCAGCTCATCCAGGCCCTGCGGGAGAACGGCCGGGCCTCCTACGCGGAGCTCGGCAGGCTCGTCGGCCTCTCCGGGCCTAGCGTCACGGACCGGATCAACCGCCTGGAGGCCGCCGGGGTGATCACCGGCTATCGCGCGACCGTGGACGCCGCCTCCCTGGGGCTGGGCGTTACCGCGCTGATCGGCATCCAGCTCTCGGACGCCACCGACCACGAGGAGGTGGCCCACCGGTTGCGCGAGCTCGCCGAGATCGAGGACTGCTGGTTCATCGCGGGCGACGACTCCTACATGCTCAAGGTGCGCGCATCCGACGTGGACGGCCTGGAGCGGACCATCCGCCGGCTCTCCGGCACCAAGGGCGTCTCCCGCACCCGGACCACGATCGTGCTGTCCACGAAGTGGGAAAACCGGGTCGGCGAGCTTCCGGAGGACATCGAGGCGTAGTCTCGGCCAAGGCTGACATCAGCAGACGTATTGGGAGGCGACCGGGGTGACGGGGACCACACACGACGCGGGTTTCAAAAGGGAGTTGGAGCAGAAGGTCCGCGCGGGCGAGCGGCTCTCGCGGGAGGACGGCATCGCCCTTTACGAGTCCGACGATCTGGCCTGGCTGGGCGGTCTCGCCCATGAGGTGCGCACCCGTAAGAACGGCGACGTCGTGCACTTCAACGTCAACCGCCACCTCAACATGACGAACGTGTGCACCGCGTCCTGCGCGTACTGCTCCTTCCAGCGCAAGCCCGGCGAGAAGGACGCCTACACGATGCGCATCGAGGAGGCCGTCCGCCTCGCCAAGGCGATGGAGAACGAGAACCTCACCGAGCTCCACATCGTCAACGGCCTGCACCCGACCCTGCCCTGGCGCTACTACCCGCGGTCGCTCAAGGCGCTCAAGGAGGCCCTTCCGCAGGTCTCCCTCAAGGCGTTCACCGCCACCGAGATCCACCACTTCGAGAAGATCTCCGGAATGCCGGCCTCCGAGATCCTCGACGAGCTGATCGACGCCGGACTGGAGTCGCTCACCGGCGGCGGCGCCGAGATCTTCGACTGGGAGATCCGGCAGCACATCGTCGACCACGAGACCCACTGGGAGGACTGGTCGCGCATCCACCGGCTCGCGCACGAGAAGGGGCTCAAGACGCCCTGCACGATGCTCTACGGGCATATCGAGGAGCCCCGCCACCGGGTGGACCACGTGCTGCGCCTGCGTGAGCTCCAGGACGAGACCGGCGGCTTCCAGGTCTTCATCCCGCTGCGCTACCAGCACGACTTCGTGGACATGAAGGACGGCAAGATCCGCAACCGCCTTCAGGCCCGCACCACCATGGCCACCGGCGCGGAGGCCCTGAAGACCTTCGCGGTCTCGCGGCTGCTCTTCGACAACGTGCCGCACGTCAAGGTCTTCTGGGTGATGCACGGCGTGCAGACCGCGCAGCTCGCGCTCAACCACGGCGCGGACGACATGGACGGGTCGGTCGTCGAGTACAAGATCACCCACGACGCCGACGCCTACGGGACGCCCAACAAGCTCACCCGTGACGATCTGCTCGACCTGATCCGGGACGCCGGGTTCCGGCCGGTGGAGCGGAACACCCGCTACGAGGTCATCCGCGAGTTCGAGGGCCCGGACCCGGCCCGCCGCGAGACCCCGCAGCCGATGCGGGTGTGATCCGTACGGCGGGTGTGATCCGTACGGCGGGTGTGAGCCCGTATGGCGGGTGCCCGTATGGCGGGTGTGACCGCGTACGGCGAGTGTGACCCGTATCGCGGGCGTACCGCCGGTGTGACCCGTATCGCCCTCCGCCCGGCGGCCGCTGTCTGACGGCCGCCGAGCGGGGCACTCGGAGGCCATGGCCGGTACGAAGAGCCCCGAGGACGCGTACACCGCCGCCCCCTTCGTCCCGGAGGGCGCCGACCTGGGCGCGCTCCGGGAGGCGGCGGCCGGATGCCACGGCTGCCCGCTGCACCGCGACACCACGCAGACCGTCTTCGGCGCCGGGGATCCGGACGCCCGGGTCGTGCTCGTCGGCGAGCAGCCGGGCGACCAGGAGGACCGGCAGGGCAAGCCCTTCGTGGGCCCGGCGGGCAAGGTCCTCGGCCGGGCCCTGGACGAGGCCGGGATCGATCCGGACGAGACGTACATCACCAACGCGGTCAAGCACTTCAAGTTCACCCACGTCCCCGAGCGCGGCAAGCGGCGCATCCACAAGCCGCCGAGCCTGCGCGAGCTCTCCGCCTGCGGGCCCTGGCTGGAGGCCGAGCTGGAGCTGATCGAGCCCGAGGTGGTCGTGGCGCTCGGCGCCACGGCGGGGAAGGCGCTGCTGGGCTCGTCGTTCCGGGTGACCGAGCGGCGCGGCACGCGGCTGGAGGGCGACCCGTCGGGACCGGCGCGCGGCGCCCTGATCGTCCCCACGATCCACCCCTCCGCGGTGCTGCGGGCCGACGACCGGGAGGCGGCGTACGAGGGGCTGGTGGCCGATCTGAGGGTCGCCGCGGCGGCGCTGGGCTGAGCCCGGCCGCGGTCGCGTACGGGGGTCGGCCGGCGGCTGTCGCGTACGGAGCCGGAGGCGCGGGGCTGTCAGAGCCCATGGGTATCGTCGATCGCATGCCCCTGCGCTTTGAACTCGACCCCGAGGCCACCCCCGAGCTGCTCGATTCCGTCTGCGCCCTCTGGGCCGACGTCTCGAACGCGGGCGGCGCCGTCGGTTTCGTTCCGCCTGTGGCCAGGGACGACATACGCCCGGAGCTGCTCAAGCACCTCGCCGCGATGACGGAGGGCCGGACCCGTCTGCTGATCGGCCGCGGCGCGGACGGCGCCGTGGCCGCCACCGCCTTCTTCACCTTCAACACCCACCGGCTGATGCGCCACTGGTGCTGGCTCTACACCGTGATGGTGCACCCCTCCCACCAGGGCAATGGACTTGGCCGCGCCCTTATGGCGGCCGCCGAGGACGCCGCGCGCGATATGGACGGCATCCAGGGGATACGGCTCACCTGCCGCGGTGGCACCGGGGCGGACCGCTTCTACGAGCGCTGTGGCTACAAGGAGGTCGGGCGGGTGCCCGGCGCGATCAAGGTCGGGGACGACGACTTCCGGGACGACGTCACCATGTGGCTGCCGCTGAATTGATCAGAAACCGGCCGTGGTTCACTGGGAGGACAGCTTCTCCCAGCAGAAGCCACCGGAAGAACTCCGGCAGACCAGCCGAACTCCCAGGAGAGAGGACGAGTCGTGTCCTTCACGCCGAGTGCCATGTTCCGCTACACCCTCATGCGCCTGGGAATCTTCGTCGGCTCGTTCCTGGCCATCTGGGGCCTGGTCTACTTCCGGGTGCTGCCCTCCGGCCTCGGCAACTCCAACCTCTTCTGGGTGGCGCTGCTCGCGCTGGTCGTCTCCGCGCCGCTCAGCTGGGTGATGCTGCGCAAGCAGCGGGACGCCGTGGCCGTCCAGGTCGCCGAGAAGGTGGACCGCGCCAAGGAGCGGCTGGCGGCGAACCAGAGCCAGGAGGACGGCGTCTGACCGGCGCTGGGCTGTAACCCTCCTCACACCACCCCCTCACTCCATCAACGCCCCTTGTGTCAGCTTCCGTCGGCACAAGGGGCGTTGATGTCTCTTCGCCCCTCGGACGCCCCCAGAAGTCAAAGAATTCCTTTGGGTTCCCCAAAGCGGCGGTGTTAACGTACTTGTCATGAAGACAGCAGCCGCGCCCCACATCGCAGCGAGCGTTCCGCTCGTGGCGCGCCTGCACATCGATCTTTGCCGCTGTCTGTCCGCGGCCTGTCGTCGCCGCTGATCCATCTCGCGCACAGCGGCCGGAGATCCCGTACGGACTCCTGGCTTTCTCCCCCTCTTACCTCCACCGGAGTGTGTCCGTTGTCGTCCGCCCTCAAGGCGTCCCCCCAGGGGTCGTCGTCCTTCCGCCTGCCCAAGGTGCCCTTCTGGGCGCAGATCCTGCTGGGCCTCGTCCTCGGTGTGGTACTCGGCTGGATCGCCCGCAGCGGTGATGTCGGCTGGCTGGTCACCACGCTCGACAAGATCGGCACCATCTTCGTCCAACTGCTGAAGCTGGCCGTCGCCCCGCTGGTGTTCTTCGCGATCCTGATCTCGATCACCAATCTGCGGAACGTCAACAACGCCGCCCGGCTGGCGACCCGCACCCTGCTATGGTTCATGGCCACCTCGCTCATCGCCGTCGCCATCGGCCTGGCGATCGGCCTGCTCACCAACCCGGGCGCCGGGACCGACCTGACCCCCAAGGACGGCGCCAAGCCCGACCACGCGGGCTCCTGGCTGGACTTCCTCACCGGCATCGTGCCGACGGACGTCATCACCCCGTTCACCGAGCTGAACGTCCTCCAGATCGTCTTCATCGCCGCCGTCGCGGGCGTCGCCGCCCTCCAACTCGGCGAGAAGGCCCAGCCGATCCTCACCCTGAGCCAGTCGGTGCTCGAACTGCTCCAGAAGGCCCTGTGGTGGGTCATCCGCCTCGCCCCGCTGGGCACCCTGGGCCTCATCGGCACCGCCATCGCCGACTACGGCTGGAACCTGATCGGCAAGTACGCGACCTTCACCGCCGACATCTACATCGGCTGCGCGCTGGTGATGTTCGGCGTCTACCCGCTGCTGCTCGCGACGGTCGCCAAGGTCAACCCCTTGAACTTCTTCAAGGGCGCCTGGCCCGCCATCCAGCTCGCCTTCGTCTCCCGCTCCTCGGTCGGCACCATGCCGCTGACCCAGAAGGTCACCGAGCGGCTGGGCGTCCCCAAGGAGTACGCCTCCTTCGCGGTGCCCTTCGGCTCGACGACGAAGATGGACGGCTGCGCCTCGATCTACCCGGCGATCGCCGCGATCTTCATCGCCCAGATCTTCGACGTGAACCTCGGCGTCGGCGACTACCTCCTGATCGCCTTCGTCTCGGTGATCGGCTCCGCCGCCACCGCCGGCCTTACGGGCGCCACGGTCATGCTGACCCTGACCCTCTCCACCCTGGGGCTCCCCCTGGAGGGCGTCGGCCTGCTGATGGCCATCGACCCGGTCCTGGACATGATGAGGACCGCCACCAACGTGGCCGGGCAGTCGCTGATACCGGTGATCGTCTCGGCCCGCGAGAAGATCCTCGACCACGAGGCCTACGCCCACGCCAGCGCCTCCCCGCTGGACGACCGCGACGAGCCGGAACCCCAGCTGGCCGCCGCGTAACACCTGCCGAGCGACAGCACGGTGCCCCCGGACCTCTCCCGGTCCGGGGGCACCGTGCTGTTCACTCGCCCGCCGTGGCCTCCAGGCCCACGATGGCCACCACCAGCAGCAGCAGGAAGAAGATCCGGGCCGGGGTGACCGGTTCGTGGAAGAGGAGCATGCCCAGCAGGGCGGTGCCGACCGCGCCGATGCCGACCCAGACGCCGTAGGCCGTGCCGATGGGCAGGCTCTTCACCGCCGCGCTCAGCAGCCCCATGCTCACGATCAGACCGGCGACGGTGAACACAGTGGGCCACAGCCGGGTGAAGCCGTCGCTCAGCTTCATGCCGATCGACCAGCAGATCTCGAACAGCCCGGCCGTGAGCAGCAGGACCCATGCCATGACGGCACCTCCGTGAAGTCTCTCGATTACGGGGGTGCGTCGTCTTTGCGGGTCCCGGTACGGCGCGTCTCGTCGGGTTCCTCCCGACCGTAGCAAACCTCCCGCGTCAGACGAGCCGGGCGGTGAGCAGGGGGAGGGCGCGGGTGAGTTCGCGTTCCCAGTAGGGCCAGGTGTGGGTGCCGGGGCCGTAGAGGTGGGCGGTGACGGCCAGACCGTGGGCGTCGGCGCGGCGTACATAGCGCTGGGCCATCTCGCCGAGGCCGCGCTCCAGGGCGTCCTCGGGGCGGCCCGGCGGGTCGAGTGGGCCGGGGGTGCCGTTGCCGCAGGCGACGTAGAGCGGGTAGCCGCGGGGGAGCCGGGGGATGAGGGCGTACGGGTTGTGGGCGTCCCAGAGCGCGGACTGGGCGGTGGGGTCTCCCCAGAGGGCCGTCGGGTCGGCGCCGTGGCCCGTAAGGATGTTCTGAATGCCGGTGGGGTCCAGGGTGGTGTGGATGACCCCGCTGAAGGACGCCGCCGCGCGGAAGAGGCTGGGATGGCGGGCGGCGTAGGAGAGGGCGCCGAAGCCGCCCATGGACAGACCGGCGATCGCCCGGCGGCCGTTGGCCCGCAGGGCGCGCTCCAGGAGGGGGCGCAGCTCGGCCAGGTGGAAGGTCTCCCAGGCGGGCGGGCCGTAGTGGCCGCCGTTCCACCAGTTGGAGTAGAAGCCGACGGGACCGCCCTCGGGGGAGACGATCAGGGCCGGGGTGGCGGCGGTGATGGCCTCGACATCGGTGTTGCGGGTCCAGGCCTCCCAGCCGGGGCCCGGGTCGCAGCAGCCGTGGAGCAGATAGAGCACGGGCCAGCGGTGGTGGGGTCGGCGGTCGTAGCCGGTGGGGAGGAGGACGCGGGCGTGGCCCTCGCGGCCCAGGGCGGGGGAGTCGATCGTCAGGTCCAGGACGCGCTCGTCGACGCGCTCCGCGGCGACGAGGCGCGCGCGGGCGGGTGCCCCGCGTCCGGCAGGGGCTTGTGGGGAGCGGGCCTTCGAGGAGCCGGGCTCCGGGGAACGGGCTTCCGCGCGGGCGGGGAGGAGCGGTGCGGCGGCCAGCGCGGTCAGCGCGGCGAGCGTGTGACGGCGGTTCGGCATCGTTCGTTCTCCTTCGCGGCACTGCGTTACGGAGCTGAACGGGGCACGGTGCGTGGTCAGTTGAAACTTTGATGTCGTCGGGCGGCCGTGGCAAGAGCGCTGACAGTGGTCCCACGTAGGCTTGTCCGCGGTATGTGTGCGGGGGCACGATCGAAGGGGGCGGCCTGCGTGGGCGGGGCGACGGGGAGCAAGCGCGTGCCACGGGCGGTGCGGGAGCAGCAGATGCTGGACGCGGGGGTGCGGGCCTTCGCGCGCAGCGGCTATCAGAACGCCTCGATGGACGACATCGCCGAGCTGGCCGGGGTCTCCAAACCGCTGGTCTATCTCTATCTCAACTCCAAGGACGAGCTGTTCACGGCGTGCATACGGCGGGAGGCCGCGGCGCTGGTGACCGCGGTCCGGGCCGCCGTGGAGCGGGACGCGCCCGCCGACCGGCAGTTGTGGAGCGGGCTGAGCGGCTTCTTCGCGCACACGGCCGAACATCCCGACGGCTGGACGCTGTTGCATGTGCAGGCCCGTACGCAGGGGCGGTCCTTCGCCCGTGAAGTGGTCGCGATGCGGGCGGAGATCGTGGAGTTCGTGACGCAGTTGATAGGCGCGGCGGCGCGGGAGCAGGCACGCGGAGGGGCGCGCGCCCGGACCCTCGCGGGCACCGAGGTGTCCGGGCTCGCGCTCGCGCTGGTGGGCGCGGCCGAGTCGCTCGCGGACTGGACGGCGGACGGGCGAGCGGGTGGGCCGTCGGCCAAGGAGGCCGCGGCCACCCTGATGAACTTCGCCTGGGCCGGGCTGGGGAATCTGCTCCAGGGGCAGGGGTGGTCGCCCGAGCGGGTCGGCTGACGAGCAGGCCGACGTCGTACGGCGTCAGCCGGGCCTTACGCGGCGCAGTTGCCCCGCGTCGGCTCGTCCGCCAGCCGTCCGGCCATCCACTCCAGGGCCGCTGGTATCCCGGTCACCGCCGTGGTGACATGGTCCAGCGGATAGCCCTTCCACTCCACCGGCACGCCCCGGGCGCACCAGCGGTCGCGCAGCGCCGCGCCGACCCGGTACGGGATCAGCTCGTCCACCACGCCCTGGTAGAGGTAGACGGGGTGATCGGGGGTGCGGGTGCCCAAGAAGGAGCCGCGCAGGGCGAGTTGCCAGGCCGGACTGGCCAAAGGGTCCCTTACGGTCACCTCGGACCTGTGCTGGAAGAGCCCGCCGATGGTGCTGAGCGCCAGGCAGTTCCGCTTCATGAGGTCCACATAGCCGCGGCCCCGGTCGTTGAGATACGAGTCGAGCCGCAGCGCGGGGAAGGCCGCGTCCTGTCCGGTGAGCGCCATAAGGGCGAGCCCGGCGCCCGGTCCGCCGTCGTTGTACTCCAGCGTCGTGGGGAGGTCGGCGGGCACGCCTCCGGCGACCGTGCCCTTCAGCCGCAGCTCGGGGGCGTACGAGGCATGCAGTTCGGCGGCCCAGCCGGCCGCCTGGCCGCCCTGGGAGTAGCCCATGATGCCCACGGGCGCGTCCGGTGAGAGCCCGGCCTCCGGAAGGCGCTGGGCGGCGCGCGCCGCGTCCAGGACGGCGTGGCCCTCGGACCGGCCGGCGGTATAGGTGTGGTCGTCCGGGGTGCCCAGGCCCTCGTAGTCGGTGACGGCCACGGCCCAGCCGCGGCGCAGCGCGAGGTCGATCAGCTGGGCCTCGCTCGAGGTGCCCCGCGGGAACCGGCCGGACACCGCGCAGTCGTCGGCGAGGCCCACGGCGCCGATGCCCCAGGTGAGGAGCGGCCGGGAGCCCTGCTTGCCGTCGTCGGGGACGAGGACCGTGCCGGAGACGACGTCGGGGCGGCCGGTGGCGGTGGTGGAGCGGTAGGTGATGTGCCATGCCTTGGTGGCGGTCGGCACCCTGGGCTGGGTGCGGAAGGTGGTGGGGGCGGAGGTGACGATGTCGCCGGGTTTGTCGGCGCCGGTGGCCGGGGCGCCCGATGCGGCGGCGGCCGGGGCGGCGGGCAGTGCCGAGGTCAGGGCGAGGGCGGCGAGGCTGGCGAGCACGGTGGTGCGGATGCGCATACGGCTCTCCCAACGGTGCGGGCGGTGCGCCTTGGCGATGCTGAATCGCTCTGCGAGGACCGTAGGGACGAGCGAGGCGTCTGTGGCTGACCGCGGCGCTCAGATGTGCTGACTCCACGTCTCATGTCGGTATGCGCCCGGTGTTGTCCCGGTCCAGCGCCGGAACGCCCGGTGGAACGCCGTGTCCTCGGAGAAGCCCAGCCGTAAGGCCAGATCGGCGATGGGCTCGACCCCCTCGGCCAGGCTGCTGACCGCCTCGGCACGCCGCACGGTGTCCTTCAGCTCCTGGAAGGACGTGCCCTCCTCGCGCAGCCGCCGCCGCAGCGTCGCCGGGCTGACCGCCAGCCGGGCGGCGACCTCGGGCAACTCCGGGAGCCGCGCGGTGTGCCGGGCACGTGGAACGTCGGCCGGGCCGCCGCGCGTCCGCAGCGCGCCGGTGAGCGCGTGCCGCACCTGCTCGGCGACGGTCGTCCCGTAGTCGCGGCGGCTGAGCAGCCCGGCGGGCGCGTGCCGCAGCAGCGTCTGGAGCGTGGACTCGTCCTGGACGACGGGGGCGGTCAGCCAGCGGCGGTCGAAACCGGCCGCGGTGCGCGGTGCCCCGAAGCGGGGCGGGCAGCCGAAGAGCGGCTCGTAGTCCTCGGCGTACGGGGGCGGGGGGTACGCGAACTGGGCCCACAGCAGCGGGATCCGGCGCCCGATCAGCCAGCCCGCGACCCGGTGCCAGATGAGCATGAGCCATTCGGCGACGATATGGCTCTCGGCCGCCGTAAGGGCGTCCTCATGCGGGCCCAGCCCGCCGCGCAGGGCGAACACCGCCTCCGGGCCCCGGCCCGCGCCGCGCTCCAGGGCCAGATTGGGGCCGCCGGGGAAGAGCCGGTAGAAGCGGGCGCCGCGTTCCACCGCCGTGCCGAGGTCGGGGCAGCCCAGTGAGGCGTAGCACATCATCGCGAAGGTGCCGGGCCGGCTGCGGATGGTCCCCAGCCCCAGGAACTCGTCCTCCGTGGCCCGGTGCAGGGCGCGCACCAGCCGGGCGAACTGCTCGGGGGAGACGCGGGCGCGGTCGTCGGTCAGCAGCAGCGGGGGTATCCGGGCCCGCTGCAGCAGCGGGACGGTGTCGAGGCCGAGCCGCTGCGCACCGCGCAGCGCGGCCCGCACATGGTGCACCGTCACCGTCCGCCGCCCGTGCCCCATGGTCGAAACCGTAGCCCGAGCGGGCACGCCGTGTCAGCGGTGCGTCGCGGGTCCCCTACGCGGCGTGAGCACCGTAAGGACGACATGAGCGCTTCAGGGACGGGGTGAGCGTCTTGAGACAGGGGCGGCGTGAGTGCCTTGAGAAGGGCGTGCGGCCTACGGGCTATCCTCGACGGGCCCGGACGGATGTGTGAGAGCGGGGAACGACATGGCCACGACCCGACGGCCCGCGACGGCCGAATGGCTCGGTCTCGAGCCCCATCCGGAGGGCGGCTGGTACCGGGAGACCTGGCGCAGCGATGTCACGGTGCGGCCGCCGGGGTACGACGGCGAGCGCGCGACCGCCACGGCGATCTACTTCCTGCTGACTCCCGGTGAGGAGTCTCGCTGGCATGTGGTGCGTTCGGCCGAGTTGTGGCTGTGGCACAGCGGCGGCCCGCTGCGGCTCCGGCTGGGCGGTACGGGCGACACCCCGGAGGCGGCCCCCACGGAGGTGCTCCTGGGCCCCGATGTCGCCTCCGGCCAGCGCCCCCAGGTCGTCATCCCGCCGGGCGTCTGGCAGGCGGCCCGTCCGGAGGCGGACGAGGAGGTGCTGGTGAGTTGTGTGGTCTCGCCAGGCTTCGACTTCGCCGACTTCCGGCTGCTGGAGGACTGACCGTCCATCCCCGGAACGGGCCCCAAAAGGCAGGAGCCCCGTCTCCCCGCCAGGCGGGGAGCAGGGCTCCTTGGGTGGTGCTGCTTGATCAGACGGGGCTGACGTTCTCCGCCTGCGGGCCCTTCGGACCCTGAGTGACGTCGAAGGTCACGGCCTGGTTCTCCTCAAGAGAACGGAAGCCGGTCGCGTTGATCGCGGAGTAGTGAACGAAGACATCGGGGCCGCCGCCGTCTTGGGCGATGAAGCCGAAGCCCTTCTCGGCGTTGAACCACTTGACGGTTCCGGTAGCCATAAGCCCTCCTTGGGCCAAAGGGTTGCCCTGCTCCAGAACCTGCAAGAAGTCTGAAAACTACAAAAGCCTGCGGTTACATGCTCCGCAGGCTCTGTACTGCAAGGAAACCAAACTGCAACTTGCGGCGAGCCTAGCACGCTCCGTGTGCGCGAGGAAAGAGCCGAAGATCACGAAAACGAGGGGTTTCCCGGGCCTCTGAGGTGGATAAGATCGCAGGTCGAGCGCTTACGCGCCAGTCAGCACAAGGCCAGCGGAGCACCCCGCCGCCATTACCCGGGGCGAGCGGGGCTAGCCTCCGAGACGTGGACAATTCACCGAGTTCCCCCTCGCGGAGTACACAGGACGCCTCGGAAAGCCTCAGACCGCCCGGCGGCCATCGGCTGAGTCGGCCAAAAGTGGGGCACATCCAGTACCTCAATTGCATGCCGTTGTACTGGGGCCTCGCCAGGACCGGATCCCTCCTGGATTTCGACCTCACCAAGGCATCTCCCGACGCCCTGAACGACCTGCTGGTCCGCGGCGATCTCGACATCGGCCCGATCAGCCTGGTGGAGTATCTGCGCAATGCCGACGATCTCGTCGCGCTCCCGGACATCGCGGTGGGCTGTGACGGACCCGTCATGTCCTGCGTGATCGTCTCGCAGCTGCCGCTGGAGCAGCTGAACGGGGCGCGCGTCGCACTCGGTTCCGCCTCGCGCACCTCCGTACGCCTGGCCCAACTGCTGCTCGCCGAGCGGTACGGACTCGCCCCCGACTACTACACCTGCCCGCCCGACCTCAGCCTGATGATGCAGGAGGCCGAGGCGGCGGTGCTGATCGGCGATGCCGCGCTGCGGGCCAACCTCCATGACGCGCCCCGGCTGGGCCTGCGGGTCCACGATCTGGGCCAGATGTGGAAGGAGTGGACCGGACTCCCCTTCGTCTTCGCGGTGTGGGCCGCCCGCCGCGAGTATCTGGAGCGGGAGCCGGAGATCGTCCGGCAGGTCCACGAGGCGTTCCTGTCCTCGCGGAACCTCTCCCTGGAGGAGGTCGGCAAGGTCGCCGAGCAGGCGGCGCGCTGGGAGCAGCTCGAGGCGTCGGTGCTGGAGCGCTACTTCACCACCCTCGACTTCAGCCTCGGCCAGGCGCAGTTGGAGGGCATCGCCGAGTTCGCCCGCCGTACGGGGCCGACGACCGGATACCCCGCGGACGTCCGGGTCGAGCTGCTGAGCTGACCTTCCCGACCGCACGACCTGCGGTGAATGGCCTCAACACCCCCTAAGCTGGACCGGCGCACGGAGGGGGAGGCAACGCGATGGATCCGCTGGGAGCGGACGATCCGCAGGTCATCGGCGCCTATCGGCTGCTCGGTCGGCTCGGTTCGGGCGGTATGGGCCGGGTCTTTGTGGGCCGCAGCGCGGGCGGGCGCACGGTCGCGGTGAAGGTCGTGCACGCCCATTTCGCGCTGGACGAGGAGTTCCGCGCCCGTTTCCGGCGCGAGGTCGACGCCGCGCGCCGGGTCGGCGGCGCCTTCACCGCGCCGGTCCTGGACGCCGACCCGGAAGCACGCATTCCGTGGGTGGCCACCGGCTATGTGGCGGGCCCTCCGCTCAACCAGGCCGTGTCCGACGAGGGGCCGCTGCCCGAGTCGTCGGTGCGGGCGCTGGGCGCGGGGCTCGCCGAGGCGCTGGCCGCGGTGCACGCCCTCGGCCTGGTTCACCGCGACGTCAAGCCGTCCAATGTGCTGCTCGCGCTCGACGGTCCGCGGCTGATCGACTTCGGCATCGCCCGGGCCACCGAGGGCACGGTGTCGCTGACCTCGACCGGCGCCTCCATCGGCTCGCCCGGCTATATGGCGCCCGAGCAGATCCTGGGCGAGAACGTCGAGGGCGCGGCCGATGTCTTCTCGCTCGGCGCGGTGCTGGCGTACGCGGCGACCGGTGAACCGCCGTTCCCGGGCGACACCTCGGCCGCGCTGCTGTACAAGGTGGTGCACGACGAGCCCCGGTTCGGCCGCGAACTGACCGGGGAGCTGCGCGATCTGGTCGCCGCGTGCCTCGCTAAGAACCCGGCCGACCGCCCCACCCCCGAGCAGATCGTGCGGCGCCTCGCCGCGGAGGACGGCGCCTCGGGGCTGGCGCGGCCGGGCTGGCTGCCGGGGGCGCTGGTCGAGCGGGTGAGCCGGCAGGTGGTGGAGCTGCTCGACCTGGAGGCGGAGGCCGTGGCCCCGCCGTCCGCGGCCGAGCCGTCCGACGCCGGGCCGTCCGTCACGGCATCGCCCGCCGCCGGGCCCTCCGACGCCGCACCGTCGGCCGAGGACCGCCCGACCCCGCCGCCCACCCCGGTCCTGGGCCCGGCCCTGGGTCCGGCCCCGGCGGCGCCCGTGTTGGGCGCCTTCGGCCCGCCCGACCCGTCGTACGTCGGCGGGTCGCGGGGGAAGGACCAGTCCGCCGCCCATCCGCTCCCCGCCCCGCCGTCGTCGACGCCGGGCGGCGGCCGCAGTGTCTCGCTCTCGGCCGCCGTCGGCGGTAAGAAGCGCCCCAAGGCGCTGAGCTGCACGCTGGTGCTGTCCGTCGCGGGCGCGCTGGCCGCCGCGACGACCGCCGCCGTGCTCTTCCGGGTGCTCCCCGGCGGCTCGGACGACAGTGCCGACCAGAACGCCGGCAGCAATCCCCGTCCGTCCGCCACGGAACAGGAGCCGGGGGCCGGGGACACCGGCTCCGAAAAGGGCGATGTGCCCAAGAAGTTCATCGGCACCTGGCAGGGCGATCTGACCTCCGACTCGGGCATCCCGGTGGGCACCCTGACCATCACCTTCCGGCAGGGGCACACCGGCCAGGACGTCGCCAGTGGCCGGGTCAAGCTGTCGGTGCTGCGCTGCGACAGCGCCTGGAAGCTGGTCTCGGCGGCCCCGAAACAGCTCCACCTCGACGCGCGCCTCAAGGGCTCCGAGCCGCAGCAGGGGTGCAGCGACGCCTCGACGGACGAGCAGTTCATCCTGACCTCCGACGGGACGATCAGCTACAAGGCGAAGGACAAACAGGCGGGCGATCCGACGGGTACCCTCCGCAAGCTCAAATGAGCGCGGAGCGACGGGTGCGGCGGGTACAGAGCGACGGGTGCCGCGGGTAACAGGGGTTACAGGTGTGCCTGACACGTACTCGTACAGGCGTAAAGGCCCTGGCGTACTCTGGGTCGGTCCACCCATAAACCACCGAAAGGTACGCCCCGGTGACCGCAAACGCAGAGGTGCAGGCACTCCTCGACCGCGCCGCCGACGGGGGTCGGATCACCCCACAAGAGGCGCTCGACCTTTACCGCTCGGCTCCGCTGCACGCACTGGGAGCCGCGGCCGACGCGGTCCGGCGCCGTCGCTACGCGGGCACCGAGCACATCGCGACGTACATCATCGAACGGAACATCAACTACACCAACGTCTGCGTGACGGCGTGCAAGTTCTGCGCCTTCTACGCCCCTCCGAAGGACACCGCGAAGGGCTGGACCCGCGACCTCGACGACATCCTGCGCCGCTGCGCGGAGACCGTCGAACTGGGCGGCACGCAGATCATGTTCCAGGGCGGCCACCACCCGGACTACGGGGTGGATTACTACGAGAAGCACTTCTCGGCGATCAAGCAGGCGTTCCCGCAGCTGGTGATCCACTCGCTGGGGGCGTCCGAGGTCGAGCACATGGCGCGGATCTCGGGCGTCTCGGCCGAGGAGGCCATCCGCCGCATCCACGCGGCCGGTCTCGACTCCTTCGCGGGCGCGGGCGCCGAGCTGCTGCCCGAGCGGCCGCGCAAGGCCATCGCGCCGCTGAAGGAGTCCGGTGAGCGCTGGCTGGAGATCATGGAGATCGCCCACAACCTCGGTGTGGAGTCCACCTCCACCATGCTGATGGGCACCGGCGAGACCAACGCCGAGCGGATCGAGCACATCCGCATGATCCGCGACGTACAGGACCGGACGGGCGGCTTCCGCGCCTTCATCCCGTACACCTACCAGCCCGAGAACAACCATCTGAAGGGCCAGACGCAGGCCACCGTCTTCGAGTACCTGCGGATGATCGCCATCGCCCGGCTCTTCCTCGACAACGTGGCGCACATCCAGGGCTCCTGGCTGACCGTCGGCAAGGAGGCCGGCCAGCTGGCCCTGCACTACGGGGCGGACGACCTCGGCTCGGTGATGCTGGAGGAGAACGTGGTCTCCTCGGCGGGCGCCCGCCACCGGTCCAACCGGATGGAGCTGCTCCACCTCATCCGCGCGGCCGGGCGGATCCCCGCGCAGCGCGCCACGACATACGAGCACCTGGTGGTGCACGACGACCCGGCGAACGACCCGGTCGACGACCACGTCGTCTCGCACCTGTCCTCGACGGCGATCGAGGGTGGCACCGCCCACCCCGAGCTGACGGTGATCCAGGCGTCCTGATGCTCACGCTCCACGCGGCGCCCGTCGTCCGGGTCACCCCCGGCGACGGGGCCCCGCTGCACGACGCCGCCGTCGCGGTCGACGGCGACCGCATCGCGGCCATCGGCCCCCTGCCGGAGCTGCGCGAGACCTATCCGCGGGCCCGGGTGCGGGAGTGGCCCGGGGAGCTCGGCCCGGCCCTGGTCCACGAGGGCCCGGTGCCGGACGCGCCCAGCCCGCGGGAGCGGATCCACGCCCTGCTGCGGCGGGGCGCGACCGCCGTCCTCGCCCGCCACCTCGGCGACGCCGAGCTGCGCGCGGCCGCCCACCGGGGCGGCATCGCCGTCCTGGACCGGCCGCGCCCGCCCACCCTCGCCCCGGCGGGCCGCGCCGACCTGGCCGTCTTCGACGCGGACGGCGCCTGCCTGGCCACGGTGGTGGCCGGGCGGCTGGTGCACCGGCGCCGCTGAGGCACGCCGGGCCCCGGGCGGGAGCGCGGGGCCCGCGAGGTGAACAATGGGGGCGTGAGCCGAGCATCCCTGGACAAGCAGCCGCACGAAGTCGCCGCCATGTTCGACGACGTGGCGGCCAAATACGACCTCACCAACGATGTGCTGTCGCTCGGGCAGGCCCGGCTGTGGCGCAAGGCCGTCGCCCGGGCCGTGGCCGCGCGCGCCGGTGAGCGGGTGCTGGACCTGGCCGCCGGTACGGGGACGTCCTCGCTGCCGTTCCGGGAGGCGGGCGCGTACGTGGTGCCGTGCGACTTCTCGCTCGGGATGCTGCGCGAGGGCAAGAAGCGCCATCCCGGGCTGCCGCTGACGGCGGGCGACGCGACCCGGCTGCCCTTCGCGGACGGGGTCTTCGACGCCGTCACCATCTCCTTCGGGCTGCGGAACGTCCAGGACACGCGGGGGGCGCTGGGCGAGATGCTGCGGGTGACCCGGCCCGGCGGACGGGTCGTCATCTGCGAGTTCAGCCACCCCACATGGCAGCCGTTCCGCACGGTCTACACCGAGTACCTGATGCGCGCGCTGCCGCCGATCGCGACATCGGTCAGCAGCAACCCGGACGCGTATGTCTACCTCGCCGAGTCCATCCGCGCCTGGCCGGACCAGCCCGGTCTCGCCGCCCGGCTGCGGTCGGCGGGCTGGGAGCGCCCGGCCTGGCGCAACCTCACCGGCGGCGTGGTGGCCCTCCACCGGGCGTACAAGCCGTAAGACGGCCGGTAACCGGGACACAAGCCGTAAGGCGGCCGTACGAGCCGTAAGGCGGCCATCGGCGGTTCCGGGGCCGGTCCAGGGGGGACGGGCAGCGGGGGGGACGGCCCTTCGCGAATGCCGGAGTGTGGCCCCCCATAGACTGCAGCTGTCCAGTGCCCGGCGTGACCGGCACACCGTTACCGAGGCTTGGGGAGACCCCGCGTGAGCGAGACCGCACCCATCGAGAGCGCGTCCTCCGGGATCTCGGAGCGCGGCGCCGATGTGATCGTCGTCGGCGCCGGACCGGCCGGCTCCACCACCGCGTACTACCTCGCCAAGGCGGGGCTGGATGTGCTGCTGCTGGAGAAGACGGCCTTTCCGCGCGAGAAGGTGTGCGGTGACGGCCTGACCCCGCGCGCCACCAAGCAGCTCGTGTCCATGGGCATCGACATCTCCGAGGAGGCGGGCTGGCTGCGCAACCGGGGCCTGCGGATCATCGCCGGCGGGGTGCGGCTCCAGCTCGACTGGCCGGAGCTGGCCGCGTACCCCGACTACGGCCTGGTCCGTAAGCGCGACGACTTCGACGAGCAGCTGGCGCGGCAGGCGCAGAAGGCCGGGGCCCGGCTGTACGAGCGCTGCACCGTGGGCGCCCCGATCATCGACGGGCGCACCGGCCGGATCACCGGGGTCGAGGCCAAGCTGGGCGAGGAGAAGACGCCCGTCACCTTCCACGCGCCCCTGGTGGTCGCCGCCGACGGCAACTCCACCCGGCTCTCGCTCGCCATGGGGCTGCACCGCCGCGAGGACCGTCCGATGGGCGTGGCCGTGCGGACGTACTTCACCTCGCCCCGCCATGACGACGACTACCTGGAGTCCTGGCTGGAGTTGTGGGACCGGCGCGGCGCCGAGGACCGGCTGCTGCCCGGCTACGGCTGGATCTTCGGCATGGGCGACGGCACGAGCAATGTGGGCCTGGGCGTCCTCAACACCTCGTCCTCCTTCAAGGAGCTCGACTGGCGCGAGGTCCTCAAGGCGTGGTGCGCCTCGATGCCGGAGGACTGGGGCTACACCCCGGAGAACATGACCGGCCCGATCCGCGGCGCCGCGCTCCCCATGGCCTTCAACCGCCAGCCGCACTACACCCGCGGGCTGCTGCTCGTCGGGGACGCGGGCGGCATGGTCAACCCGTTCAACGGGGAGGGCATCGCCTATGCGATGGAATCCGGGCAGATCGCCGCGGACGTGATCGTCCAGGCCCATGCCCGCGCCACCGCCTCCCAGCGCGAACTGGCCCTCCAGCGCTACCCGAAGGTCCTCAAGGACACCTACGGCGGCTACTACACGCTGGGCCGGGCGTTCGTGAAGCTGATCGGCAACCCGAAGGTCATGAAGCTGGCGGCGCAGCGCGGGCTGACCCATCCGATGCTGATGCGGTTCACGCTCAAGCTGCTGGCGAACCTGACCGATCCGACGGGCGGCGACGCCATGGACCGCATCATCAACGGCCTGACAAAGGTCACCCCCCGCGCCTGACGGGCCCCGAAGGGGCGCGGGGCTGTATCAATATGCGGCTCCGCCGCGGGGCGCGACCAGCCACGACGGCGTCCCGAAGGGGCGCGGGGAACTGCGCGACCAGCCACGACGGCGCCGCAGTCAACCGACAACGCATCGCGGCACCCCCAGACGTATCGCGGCCCTCCCAGCGGAGCGCCTACGCTCCGGGGCCGCCGCTCGCTATGACGCCGAACGGCGCCCGGCCCGCATCCGCCAGCCAGGCCATCCGGCCGATCCCCTCGGCCGACATGGCCGGCATCAGCACCGAACCGCCCAGGTCCTGCCCCCTGGCCACCACCGCGTCGCAGTCCGTCACCTCGAAGTACGGCAGCCACTGCGGCGGTGTCGAATGCCCCTCCTGGAGCTGGGCGACGCCGCTGAAGGAGCCCTCCCGGCCGGCGCCGGACGTCATCAGCACCGTGTACGCCCCGCCGGGGAAGGACATCTCCTCGGTGTCCCAGCCGAAGATCTTGCGGTAGAAGGCGAGGTCCTTGGCGGGATCGGGGGAGTGCAGCTCGGTCCAGCACAGGGTGCCGGGGTCGGTGACCGCGTCCAGTCCCGCCGTCCTGCCGGGCTGCCAGACGGCGAAGCGGGCGCCGCCGGGGTCGGTGAACTGGGCCATCCGCCCTTCCTCGAAGACGTCGAACGGAGCGAGCCGCACCGTGCCGCCCGCCTGCTCGACGGTCTTGGCGGTCGCCTCGGCGTCGGGGGTGTGGAAGTACGGCGTCCAGGCGGAGCGCGCGCCCTCCTCGGTGAGCGGCCCGACGGCCGCGACGGTCTTCCGGTTCAGGGTGAAGAAGCCGTACCCGCCCGCTTCGGGGCCTGCCGACTCGAAGTGCCAGCCCAGCAGGGAGCCGTAGAAGGCCACGGCCGCTTCGGTGTCGGGGGCGCCCAGATCGAGCCAGTTGGGGGCGCCGGGGACGTAATCGGTGGTGAGCATGGGGCGCTCCTTCGACGGTCGGGCGCGAAGGCGCTGGAGAGTTCCGGGGGAGTGTTCTGCCGGAGATTGCCTCGTTCTGTCCGGTACTGCCTCGTTACTCAGTCTGGCACCGGGCACCGACAGCCGCCGCCGGGCTCGACATGACGTCGCCGTGCGGCGGTGGTGACAATGAAGGCAGGGGGCGCCGTGTGCGCCAGCCGCGGCGAAGCCGGACCGATGGGGCCCACGGGGCCGGATCCACCGCCGGTGGGCCTGGCAGGAGGTACACCATGACGAAGGCAGCGGACATCATGCACCCGGGCGCGCAGTGGGTACCGGAGAACGAGACGGTGCTGCGTGCCGCCCAGCTGATGCGGGAGCTGGGCGTGGGGGCCCTGCCGGTCAGCGACGCCAACGAGCGGCTGTGCGGCATCGTGACCGATCGCGACATCGTCGTCGGATGCATCGCGGAGAGCGCCGACCCCTCGGGGACGCCCGTCGGGGCGCTCACCAAGGGCACCCCCCGCTGGATTCCCGCGGACGCCGATGTCAGGGACGTGCTGCGGGAGATGGAGGAGCACAAGATCCGCAGGCTTCCGGTGATCGACCAGAACAAGCGGCTGGTCGGAATGATCTCCGAGGCGGATCTGGCCCATCACCTCAGCGACGACCTACTCGGCGAGTTCCTGGAGAAGGTCTACGCGCAGTAGGGAGAGAAAGGACGTGAGGCCGCCGTCCACGGCGGGAACGGCGGCCCCAGGGTCAAATGGCCAGCGGGTGTCTTACGGGTGTCCTACAGGACGCGCACGGCCCCGGTGGGCATGTCGTAGTCCAGCGGGCGCTCGACGATCCCGGTGCTCGGGTTCTGGGCGCCGATGAACTTGCCGCCGCCGACGTAGACGCCGACGTGGTACGCGCTACCGGCGCTGCCCCAGTAGAGCAGGTCGCCCGGCTGCAGGGAGTCCAGCGAGACCGGGGTGCCGGTGGTGGACTGGTCCTGCGAGACCCGCGGCAGGCTCACGCCGATCTGCTTGAAGGCGGCCTGGGTCAGCCCGGAGCAGTCGTAGGAGGACGGACCGCTGGAGCCGAGCACGTACGCCTTGCCCAGCTGCGCCTTGAGGAAGCTGATCAGGGTCGCGGCATTGCCGGAGGCGTTGCTGACGGTGGTGCTGGCACTGGTGCTGGTGGAGAGCGTGGTGCGCTCGGCGGAGCGCGACGCCTTCGCTGCCTGGGCCTTGGCCTCGGCCGCGCGCTTGGCGGCCGCCTTACGGGCGGCCTCCCGGGCTTCCTTCGCCTTGCGGTCGGCCTCCGCCTTGGTCTTCTTGGCGGCGATCTTGGCGTGGGCGGCCGCCTGGTCCTTCTGGGCCTGGAGCTCGTAGTCGGACGCCGCCTGCTGGGTGGCGTCCGCTGTCTGGGCGGCCGTGCTCGCCAGCGTGGCGCTGACAGTCGGCATCTCCAGGGTGGACTCGGCGGGAGCGGCGTTGCTCTCCGTGGCGGAGGCGGGCACGGCGGCACCGGCCACCGCGAGGGTGAGGAAGCCACCGGTCACCCCTGCGCGGAGCGCACGCGTCGACGTGGCACGGCGGGGCTTCCGGTGGCTGGGTATGTGTGCGACTGGGGACATAGGTCACTGGCTACCAGGGCCCTAAGGCCCAGATCAACAAAAGTGGGGTGCGCCACATTTGGCATGCACGCGACCAAAAACCGGGCCAAATGATCTCCATGGCCCACTCAGCCGACTTGCCCGCATTTCGCGATCATGTGTCTACGCACGGCATTTGATGGCCAAACCGGGGCAGCGCGGGACCTACCACCGATGTGGTCCGCGTACAAAGGATTCCCATGAAATCTAGATCCACAACCCGTCTGGGGGTGGGATACCTCACTCGCTCCGACCCGCTCGTGAACGCGTGCGCGGAGCGGTGATCGCGAACGTGCGCGAGCCCATGATCAATCGCCCCGGGACGAAGGTCACTCATGAGGATGGAAGGCACATATCAGCTGACGTCGCCCAGAGCAAATTTGCATGTATGTACCATGTCTTGGTAGGGGCGCAACGCGCTCACCTGTGATGACGTCTCCGAATGTCACTTCTCGTGGTCGTTCGGATGCTTCACGTACAAGATCACCGCTCATCCGACTTCATGATCCTTCGTCAGGTGGTGGAGATCACAAAGACGTTGTCGTACCCCGTGTCGCAGATCACAGACCGACGGGCATAGGATGCAGGCGAAACGGGCTTGTGAACTGCCTCACATGTGCGCGATCTTCGTGGGGCGGCGGCATGTTCGTGCGGTCCGCCAAACAGTCATCGTCGACTGAAGGGAGCGAGGACGGTGAACGCATACGCGCCCATCCTCGTACTGGGAGCCCTCGGGGCAGGTTTTGCGATCTTCTCGGTTTTCATGGCCGCGATCATCGGCCCCAAGCGCTACAACCGGGCCAAGCTCGAGGCCTATGAGTGCGGCATCGAGCCGACTCCGCATCCGGCCGGCGGTGGGCGCTTCCCCATCAAGTACTACCTGACGGCGATGCTCTTCATCGTCTTCGACATCGAGATCGTCTTCCTCTACCCCTGGGCCGTCACCTTCGACGCCCTCGGCCTGTTCGGGCTCGTGGAGATGCTCCTCTTCGTGCTCACGGTCTTCGTCGCCTATGCCTACGTCTGGCGGCGCGGCGGCCTGGAGTGGGACTAGTGGGACCAAAGGGGCTCTAGAGGAGATAGGGGAAACATCGCATGGGTATCGAAGAGAAGCTCCCGAGTGGGTTCCTGCTCACCACCGTGGAACAGGCCGCCGGGCTGGCCCGTAAGTCCTCCGTCTTCCCGGCCACCTTCGGCCTGGCCTGTTGCGCCATCGAAATGATGACCACCGGCGCGGGGCGCTACGACCTCGCGCGCTTCGGCATGGAAGTCTTCCGCGGCTCGCCCCGCCAGGCCGATCTGATGATCGTCGCCGGGCGCGTCAGCCAGAAGATGGCCCCGGTCCTGCGTCAGGTCTACGACCAGATGCCGAACCCGAAGTGGGTCATCTCCATGGGCGTCTGCGCCTCCTCCGGAGGGATGTTCAACAACTACGCGATCGTGCAGGGCGTCGATCACATCGTCCCGGTCGACATCTATCTGCCCGGCTGTCCGCCGCGGCCCGAGATGCTCATGGACTCGATCCTCAAGCTGCACGAGAAGATCCGCGAGGAGAAGCTCGGCGTCAATCGCGAGCGTGCGGCCCGTGAGGCGGAGGAAGCGGCGCTGAAGGCGCTGCCGATGATCGAGATGAAGGGGCTTCTGCGTTGACCGAGGCCAATGGGTCCAACGGGGTCAACCCGGACAAGGACCTCAACGCCGAGAACCTCCCCGGCCGCCGCGGCGACCAGGGCGAGCCCATCCGCGTCCAGCGCGGGATGTTCGGCGCCAACAACGGCGGCGACACCACCGGCTACGGCGGGCTGGTGCGCCCCGTACGGCTGCCCGGCGAGGCCACCCGGCCGTACGGGGGCTGGTTCGACGAGGTCGCCGACGAGCTCGAGGGCGCGCTCGAGGAGCAGTCGCTGCTCCCGGAGAACGCGATCGAGAAGACCGTCGTGGACCGCGGGGAACTGACCTTCCACATCGCCCGGGAGCACCTCCCGCGGGTCGCCCGGACCCTGCGCGACGACCCGGCGCTCCGCTTCGAGCTGTGCACCGGCGTCAGCGGAGTGCACTTCCCCGGCGACAAGGGCCGTGAGCTGCACGCCGTCTACCACCTGCGGTCGATCACCCATGGCCGGGTGCTCCGGCTGGAGGTGAGCGCTCCGGATGACGACCCGCACATCCCGTCGATCGTCGATGTCTATCCGACCAACGACTGGCATGAGCGCGAGACCTACGACTTCTTCGGCCTGATCTTCGACGGTCATCCCGCGCTGACGCGGATCATGATGCCCGACGACTGGCAGGGCTTCCCGCAACGCAAGGACTACCCGCTCGGCGGCATCCCCGTCGAGTACAAGGGCGCCCAGATCCCGGCTCCGGACCAGCGGAGGTCGTACAGCTGATGACTGCCCCCCACGCAACGCCTTCGGCCTCCGCGCGCGAGACCACAGAAGGCACCGTCTACACCGTCACCGGCGGCGACTGGGATGAGGTCGTGGCCGCCGCGGCGAAGGCCGACGACGAGCGGATCATCGTCAACATGGGTCCGCAGCACCCCTCCACCCACGGAGTGCTCCGGCTGATCCTGGAGATCGACGGTGAGACGGTCACCGAGGCCCGCTGCGGAATCGGTTATCTGCACACCGGAATCGAGAAGAACCTCGAATTCCGGAACTGGACGCAGGGCACCACCTTCGTGACGCGCATGGACTATCTGACGCCCTTCTACAACGAGGCGGCGTACTGCCTGGGCGTCGAGAAGCTGCTCGGCATCGAGGACCAGGTCCCGGACCGCGCCTCGGTGATCCGGGTGCTGCTGATGGAGCTCAACCGGCTCTCCTCGCATCTGGTGGCCATCGCCACCGGCGGTATGGAGCTCGGGGCGACCACGATCATGATCTACGGCTTCCGGGACCGCGAGCTGATCCTGGACGTCTTCGAGCTGATCACCGGTCTGCGGATGAACCACGCGTACATCCGGCCCGGCGGGCTCGCCCAGGACCTGCCGCCGGGGGCGGTCGACCAGATCCGGGCCCTTCTGAAGACGATGCGGAAGAACCTGCCCGAGTACGACAAGCTCGCCACCGGGAACCCGATCTTCAAGGCCCGGCTCCAGGACGTCGGCTACCTCGACCTCGCCGGCTGCATGGCGCTCGGCATCACCGGCCCGATACTGCGGTCCACCGGGCTGCCGCACGATCTGCGCAAGACCGATCCGTACTGCGGCTATGACACCTATGACTTCGAGGTGCCGACCGCCGAGACCTGCGACGCCTACGGCCGGTTCCTGGTCCGGCTGGAGGAGATGCGCCAGTCGCTGCGGATCGTCGAGCAGTGCCTGGAGCGGCTGGAGCCGGGACCGGTGATGGTCGCGGACAAGAAGATCGCCTGGCCCGCGCAGCTCGCGCTCGGCCCGGACGGCCTCGGCAACTCCCTGGACCACATCAAGAACATCATGGGCACCTCCATGGAGGCCCTGATCCACCACTTCAAGCTGGTGACCGAGGGATTCCGGGTCCCGCCCGGACAGGCGTACGCGGCGATCGAGTCGCCCAAGGGCGAACTGGGCGCCCATGTGGTCAGCGATGGCGGCACCCGCCCGTATCGCGTCCACTTCCGCGACCCGTCCTTCACCAATCTGCAGGCCGTGGCGGCGATGTGCGAGGGCGGCCAGGTCGCCGATGTGATCGTCGCTGTCGCGTCCATCGACCCCGTGATGGGAGGAGTGGACCGGTGACTGATGTTCAGCTGGGGATGCCGGAGCTGCCGGCCCCCGACTACCCGGCCGAGGTGCGCACCCGGCTCGAGGAGGACGCCCGGGAGGTGATCGCCCGCTACCCGGACAGCCGCAGCGCGCTGCTGCCGCTGCTGCACCTGGTGCAGTCCGAGGAGGGCCATGTCACCCGCACCGGCATGCGGTTCTGCGCCGAGATGCTGGGTCTGACCACCGCCGAGGTCACCGCGGTCGCCACCTTCTACACGATGTACCGGCGCAAGCCCTCCGGCGACTACCAGGTGGGGGTGTGCACCAACACCCTGTGCGCGGTGATGGGCGGCGACGCGATCTTCGAGGAGCTGCAGAGCCATCTGGGGGTGGGCAACGGGGAGACCACCGAGGACGGCAAGGTCACCCTGGAGCACATCGAGTGCAACGCGGCCTGCGACTACGCACCCGTGGTGATGGTCAACTGGGAGTTCTTCGACAACCAGACCGTCGAATCCGCCAAGGCGCTGGTCGACGAGTTGCGGGCGGGCCGGACCGTCGAGCCGACCCGGGGCGCGCCGCTGTGCACCTACAAGGAGACCGCCCGCATCCTGGCCGGCTTCCCGGACGCCCGTCCGGGCGCCGTCGAGGCCGGTGGCTCCGCGGGGCCCGCCTCGCTGGTCGGGCTGCGGCTGGCCAAGGGGGAGGTCACCCCCGGCCGGGTGGTCTCGCCGAGGTCCGCGGACGCCCCGCAGGACGAGGCGCCGCCGACGCATCCCAGCTCGCATGACGCGCCGCAGCGGACCTCCGCCTCCGATCCGCACCACCCGGCCGGTCCGGTCGCCGAGGAGGGGGAGTGATGACCGTGACAACCGAGATCAATGGGCACAGCCCCGAGAAGCTGCTGGCACCCGTGCTTTCCGCGTTCTGGGACCAGCCGAACTCCTGGTCCCTGCGCACCTATCTGCGGCACGAGGGCTACGAGGGCATGCGCAAGGCCCTCGCGATGGACCCCGACGCGGTGATCGCGCTGGTGAAGGACGCGGGTCTGCGCGGCCGCGGCGGCGCCGGCTTCCCCACCGGGATGAAGTGGCAGTTCATTCCGCAGGGCGACGGCAAGCCGCACTATCTCGTCGTCAACGCCGACGAGTCGGAGCCGGGCACCTGCAAGGACATCCCCCTTCTCTACGCCAATCCGCACTCCCTCATCGAGGGCATGATCATCGCCTGTCATGCCATCCGCTCCGAGCACGCCTTCATCTATCTGCGCGGCGAGGTCGTTCCCGTGCTGCGGCGGCTGCACGAGGCCGTGCGCGAGGCGTACGAGGAGGGCTACCTCGGCACCGCGGAACAGCGGCGGCGGAAGCTCGGGGTGGATGGACTGCCCGGTCTCGACATCACCGTGCACGCGGGCGCCGGCGCGTACATCTGTGGTGAGGAGACCGCGCTGCTGGACTCGCTGGAGGGCCGCCGCGGCCAGCCCCGGCTGCGGCCTCCCTTCCCCGCGGTCGCCGGTCTGTACGCGTGCCCCACTGTTGTCAACAACGTCGAATCCATCGCCTCGGTTCCCGCGATCCTCAACAAGGGCAAGGAATGGTTCCGTTCGATGGGCAGCGAGAAGTCCCCGGGCTTCACGCTCTACTCGCTGTCCGGCCATGTGGCCAACCCCGGACAGTACGAGGGCCCGCTCGGGATCACCCTGCGCCAGCTGCTCGACATGAGCGGCGGGATGCGCCCCGGCCACCGGCTGAAGTTCTGGACCCCGGGCGGCTCGTCCACCCCGCTGCTCACCGAGGAGCACCTCGACGTCCCGCTGGACTACGAGGGCGTGGGCGCGGCCGGGTCGATGCTGGGCACCAAGGCGCTCCAGTGCTTCGACGAGACCACCTGCGTGGTGCGGGCCGTGACCCGCTGGACCGAGTTCTACGCGCATGAGTCCTGCGGCAAGTGCACACCCTGCCGCGAGGGCACCTACTGGCTGGTCCAGCTGCTGCGCGACCTCGAGGCCGGTAAGGGGCGCATGGAGGACCTCGACAAGCTGGCCGACATCGCCGACAACATCAACGGCAAGTCCTTCTGCGCCCTCGGCGACGGCGCGGCCAGCCCCATCTTCTCCTCGCTGAAGTACTTCCGCGAGGAGTACGAGCAGCACATCACCGGCGGAGGCTGTCCGTTCGACCCGGCCAAGTCCACCGTGTGGGCCGACGAGCCGCGCTCCACTCACCTGGGGGTGAACGCATGACCGTGACCACCAACGCACCCTCGTCGGGCGGGGAGGCGGCGGTGCCGCGAGAAGATCTGGTCTCCGTCACGATCGACGGGATCGAGATCTCCGTCCCCAAGGGGACGCTGGTCATCCGCGCCGCCGAACTGCTCGGCATCGAGATCCCGCGGTTCTGCGACCATCCGCTCCTCGACCCGGCCGGCGCCTGCCGCCAGTGCATCGTCGAGGTGGAGGGCCAGCGCAAGCCGATGGCCTCCTGCACCATCACCTGCACCGACGGGATGGTGGTCAAGACGCAGCTCACCTCGCCGGTGGCCGAGAAGGCCCAGCGCGGGGTGATGGAGCTGCTGCTGATCAACCACCCGCTGGACTGCCCGGTCTGCGACAAGGGCGGTGAATGCCCGCTGCAGAACCAGGCGATGAGCGCCGGACAGGCCGACAGCCGGTTCGAGGGCCAGAAGCGGACGTTCGCCAAGCCGGTCCCCATCTCGGCCCAGGTGCTGCTGGACCGCGAGCGCTGTGTGCTGTGCGCGCGCTGCACCCGCTTCTCCAACCAGATCGCGGGCGACCCGATGATCGAGCTGCTGGAGCGGGGCGCGCTGCAGCAGGTGGGCACCGGCGAGGGCGACCCGTTCGAGTCGTACTTCTCCGGCAACACCATCCAGATCTGCCCGGTGGGCGCCCTGACCTCGGCGGCGTACCGCTTCCGCTCCCGCCCCTTCGACCTCGTCTCCTCGCCGAGCGTGTGCGAGCACTGCGCGGGCGGCTGCGCCACCCGCACCGACCACCGGCGCGGCAAGGTCATGCGACGGCTGGCGGCGGACGACCCCGAGGTCAACGAGGAGTGGATCTGCGACAAGGGCCGCTTCGGCTTCCGCTACGCCCAGCTGCCGGAGCGGCTCACCACCCCGCTGGTGCGCGACCGCGAGACGGGGAAGCTGGAGCCGGCGAGCTGGCCCGAGGCGCTCGACGCGGCGGCCGAGGGGCTCAGCATGGCGCGCGGCCGCACCGGCGTGCTCACCGGCGGCCGGCTGACCGTCGAGGACGCCTACGCCTACGCGAAGTTCGCGCGGCTCGCCCTGGACACCAACGACATCGACTTCCGGGCCCGTCTCCACAGCGACGAGGAGGCCGACTTCCTGGCCACCCACATCGCGGGCCGGGGGCGTGACCTGGACGGTGGCGGACTCACCTACACCGCGCTGGAGAAGGCCCCGGCCGTGCTGCTGGTCGGCTTCGAGGCCGAGGAGGAGTCGCCCGGCGTCTTCCTGCGGCTGCGCAAGGCGCACCGCAAGCACGGACAGCGCACCTTCTCGCTGGCCACCCACGCCACCCGGGGCCTTGAGAAGGCGGGCGGCACCCTGCTGCCGGCCGCCCCCGGCACCGAGACCGAGTGGCTGGACGCCATCGCGGGCCGCACCGGTCTGGACGAGGGCGGGGAGCGGGCCGCCGAGGCGCTGCGCGAAGAGGGCGCGGTGATCATCGTCGGCGAGCGGCTGGCGTCCGTGGCCGGCGGGCTCACCGCCGCCGTACGGGCCGCCGCCGCCACCGGGGCCACGCTCGCCTGGATCCCGCGCCGGGCGGGGGAGCGGGGCGCGATCGAGGCGGGGGCGCTCCCCGGGCTGCTGCCCGGCGGCCGCCCGGCCCATGACCCGCGGGCCCGCGAGGAGGTCTCCTCCGTCTGGGGCACCGTCGACCTGCCGCACCAGGTGGGCCGGGACACCGGCCAGATCATCGAGGCCGCGGCGGTCGGCGGGCTCGGCGCGCTGCTGGTCGCGGGCGTCGAGGTCGCAGACCTGCCCGATCCCGCGCGGGCCCTGGAGGCCCTGGACGCGGTGGACTTCGTGGTCAGCCTGGAGCAGCGGCCCTCGGAGGTCACCGAGCGGGCCGATGTGGTGCTGCCGGTCGCGGCGGTCGCCGAGAAGTCCGGCACCTTCCTCAACTGGGAAGGCCGGGCCCGGCCGTTCGAGGCCGCGCTCAAGCCCGACCAGATGACCCGCCGCCACACCCTCCCGGACGCCCGGGTGCTGCACATGCTGGCCGACGCGCTGGACGCCCCCCTGGACCTGCCGGACGTCGAGGCCGTACGCGCCGAGATGACCCGGCTGGGCACCTGGCAGGGCCCGCGCGCCACCGCCTCGCTGGAGACGGGCGGTCCGCTGCCCCGGCCGACCGAGGGCGAGGCGGTCCTCGCCGGCCATCGGCTGCTGCTCGACCAGGGCCGGCTGCAGGACGGCGATCCGGCCCTGGCCGGGACCCGCCACGCGGCCGTGGCCCGGCTGTCGGCGGCCACGGCGGGCGAGGCGGGGGTCGAGGACGGCCAGCTCGTCCGCGTCACCGGCCCGGCCGGCTCGGTCCAACTGCCGCTGAGCGTCACCGCGATGCCCGACCGGGTGGTCTGGCTGCCGCTGGCCTCCGTCGGCGGCGGGGTCCAGCGCGATCTGGGGGCCCGCCCCGGCGATGTCGTGACGATCACTGCCCCCGCGACGGAGGTGACCCAGTGAGGATTCTCGCCGCAGAGGACCTGTCGATGTTCGGCCGCGACCCGTGGTGGCTGATCGTGATCAAGGCCGTCTTCTGCTTCGCGTTCCTGATGGTGACCGTGCTGATCTCCATCGTCATGGAGCGCAAGGTGGTCGGCTGGATGCAGCTGCGCATCGGGCCCAACCGGCACGGCCCCTGGGGCATGCTCCAGTCCCTCGCGGACGGCGTGAAGCTGATGCTCAAGGAGGACGTGGTCGTCAAGGGCGCGGACAAGGTGGTCTACGTCCTGGCGCCGGTCGTCGCGGCCATCCCCGCCTTCATGGCGGTCGCGGTGATGCCGTTCGGCCCGGCCGGCGGCGAGGTCTCGGTCTTCGGGCACCGCACCGCGATGCAGCTGACCGATCTGCCGATCGCCGTCCTCTACATCCTCGCCACCGCCTCGGTCGGCATCTACGGCATCGTGCTGGCGGGCTGGTCCTCCGGATCGACGTATCCGCTCCTGGGCGGTCTGCGCTCCTGCGCCCAGATGATCAGCTACGAGATCGCGATGGGGCTCTCCTTCGCGGCGGTCTTCCTCTACTCCGGGTCGATGTCGACCTCGCAGATCGTCGAATCGCAGCAGGACCGCTGGTACGCGGTGCTGCTGCCGGTGTCGTTCCTCATCTACATCGTCTCGATGATCGGTGAGACCAACCGGGCGCCGTTCGACATGCCGGAGTCCGAGGGCGACCTGGTCGGCGGCTTCAACACCGAGTACTCCTCGATCAAGTTCGCGATGTTCATGCTCGCCGAGTACATCAACATGGTCACCGTCTCGATGGTCGCCGTCACCCTCTTCCTCGGTGGCTGGCGGGCGCCCTGGCCGATCAGCACCTTCTGGGAGGGCGCCAACCACGGCTGGTGGCCGATGCTGTGGTTCGTCGGCAAGGTCGTCACCTCGCTCTTCGTCTTCATCTGGGTGCGCGGCACGCTTCCGCGGGTCCGCTATGACCAGTTCATGAAGCTGGGCTGGAAGGTGCTCATCCCGATCTCGATGGTCTGGCTGATGCTGGTCGCCACCGTCCGGGCGCTGCGCAACGAGAACTACGACTACCAGGACATCGTGCTCTACGTGGGCAGCGCGGTGATCGCGCTGCTGCTGCTGTCCTTCGTGGTCGACTTCTTCCGCGACCGTTCGGCGCAGGCCGAGGCCGGAGCGGAACAGGGACCGGAGCCCGCCTTCGATCCGATGGCGGGAGGTTTCCCGGTGCCTCCGCTGCCCGGCCAGACCTTGCCGCCCGTCCCCCGCCGACGTCCGCGCACCCAGCGTGAGTTGATTGTCAGTGGTGGCCCCGACACTGTCAGTGACGGAAAGGAGGCCGACGGTGTCTGACTTCCAGAATCCGGTGGCCGGCTTCGGCGTGACCTTCAAGGCCATGTTCAAGAAGCGGCTCACCGAACAGTACCCAGAGGTGAAGAAGCCCACCGCGCCCCGCTTCCACGGACGCCACCAGCTCAACCGGCACCCGGACGGGCTGGAGAAGTGCGTCGGCTGCGAGCTGTGCGCCTGGGCCTGCCCCGCCGACGCGATCTATGTGGAGGGCGCGGACAACACCGACGAGGAGCGCTACTCGCCCGGTGAGCGCTACGGCCGCGTCTACCAGATCAACTATCTGCGCTGCATCCTGTGCGGCCTGTGCGTCGAGGCGTGCCCCACCCGGGCGCTGACCATGACCAATGAGTACGAGCTCGCCGACCGCACCCGCGAATCGCTCATCTACACCAAGGAGGAGCTGCTCGCGGGCCTCGAGGACGGGATGGTCGACTCCCCGCACGCCATCTACCCCGGCACCGACGAGCAGGACTACTACCGGGGCCTGGTGACCGAGGCCGCGCCCGGCACCACCCAGCAGGTCGCGGTCAGCAAGGGCGAGACCCTGTCCGACCAGGCCGCGGGGAACGAGGAGTCGCAGGAGGGGCAGCAGGAGCGGCAGCAGGGGGTGCAGGCATGAGCGGCGCTCTGGCCGCGGCGGCCTCCACCACCTCCACCGGTGAGGCCCTCCAGTTCTGGGTGCTCGGCACCGTGGCCGTGATCGGCGCGCTGTGCACGATCCTGATGCACAAGGCCGTGCACAGCGCCCTGTGCCTGGCGGGCACCATGATCGTCCTGGCGGTCTTCTACCTCGCCAACGGCGCGTACTTCCTGGGCGTCGTCCAGATCGTGGTCTACACCGGCGCGATCATGATGCTCTTCCTCTTCGTGGTGATGCTGGTCGGTGTCACCGCCGCCGACTCCCTCAAGGAGACCCTGAAGGGGCAGCGCTGGCTCGCCGCCCTGTGCGGGCTCGGCTTCGGCATCCTGCTGTGCGCCGGGATCGGCAATGCCTCGCTGAAGACGTGGAACGGCCTGGGCCAGGCCAACTCCGGCGGGAACGTGGAGGGCCTGGCGTCACTGATCTTCACCAAGTACGTCTTCGCCTTCGAGATCACCGGCGCGCTGCTGATCACCGCGGCGGTCGGCGCGATGGTGCTGACCCACCGCGAGCGCACCGAGCGGGCCCGCACCCAGCGCGAGCAGTCCGAGGCGCGGGTGCGCACCGGCCGGAACGTGCCGCCGCTGCCGGCTCCCGGTGTGTACGCGCGGCACAACGCGGTGGACATCCCCGGTCTGCTGCCCGACGGCACCCCGTCCGACCTCACCGTCAACGCCACGCTGCGCGGCCGCGGTCAGATCCGGGACGTCTCCAGCGAGGCGCTGGCCGAGCTGGCGGCGCTGGAACAGCGCTCGCAGCGCTGGCTGGGCCGGAAGGGCAATGGGACCGGCAAGCCGTCCGGGGGCACCGGGAAGCCGGGCACCTCCGAGAACGGCGAAAACGGAGAAGACGGCGAGAACGCGGGCAGTGCGCCGAATCCGAGGGGAGTCGCCAAGTGAATCCGGTCAACTACCTCTACCTGGCCGCCCTGTTGTTCACCATTGGTGCGGCCGGCGTCGTCATCAGGCGGAACGCGATCGTCCTCTTCATGTGCGTCGAGCTGATGCTGAACGCGTGCAACCTGGCGTTCGTCACCTTCTCCCGGCTGCACGGCAATCTCGACGGCCAGATCATCGCCTTCTTCACGATGGTCGTGGCCGCGGCGGAGGTTGTGGTCGGTCTCGCGATCATCGTGACCGTCTTCCGCTCCCGCCACTCGGCCTCGGTCGACGACGCCAGCCTGATGAAGCTCTAGAAGGGGTCGCGTTCAAGTGGAGAACCTCATCGGATTGCTTGTCGCGGTCCCGCTGCTCGGCGCGGCCCTGCTGCTGTGCGGAGGGCGGCGGCTGGACGGCAAGGGCCACTACATCGGCACCGTGCTCGCCGCCGCCTCCTTCGCCATCGGCGCGGTGCTCTTCGCCGACATGCTCGGCCGCGGCGAGCACGACCGGGCCCTGCACAGCAAGGTCTTCAGCTGGATCCCGGTGGGCGGCTTCCGCGCGGACGTCGCCTTCCAGCTCGACCAGCTGTCCATGACCTTCGTCCTGCTGATCACCGGTGTGGGCACGCTGATCCACATCTACTCGATCGGCTATATGGAGCACGACGAGCGCCGCCGCCGCTTCTTCGGCTATCTCAATCTCTTCCTCGCGGCCATGCTGCTGCTCGTCCTCGCCGACAACTACCTGCTGCTGTACGTCGGCTGGGAGGGCGTCGGCCTCGCCTCGTACCTGCTCATCGGCTTCTGGCAGCACAAGCCCAGCGCGGCCACGGCGGCGAAGAAGGCGTTCATCGTCAACCGCGTCGGCGACGTGGGCCTGTCGATCGCGATCATGCTGATGTTCACGACGTTCGGGACCTTCACCTTCGCCCCGGTGCTGACGAACGCGGACCACGCGAGCGAGGGCAAGCTCACCGCGATCGGGCTGATGCTGCTCCTCGCGGCCTGCGGCAAGTCGGCCCAGGTGCCGCTGCAGTCCTGGCTCGGGGACGCGATGGAGGGCCCGACCCCGGTCTCGGCCCTGATCCACGCGGCGACCATGGTGACCGCGGGCGTGTATCTGATCACCCGCTCCGGCGCGATCTTCAACGCCGCGCCGGACGCCCAGGCCGCGGTGGTCGCGGTCGGCGCGGTCACGCTCCTGTTCGGTGCGATCGTCGGTTGTGCCAAGGACGACATCAAGAAGGCCCTGGCCGGGTCCACCATGTCCCAGATCGGCTACATGATCCTGGCCGCCGGGCTCGGCCCGATCGGCTATGTCTTCGCGATCATGCACCTGGTGACCCACGGCTTCTTCAAGGCGGGGCTCTTCCTCGGGGCCGGTTCGGTCATGCACGCCATGAACGACGAGGTCGACATGCGCAAGTACGGCGGTCTGCGGAAGTACATGCCGGTCACCTTCATCACCTTCGGGCTCGGCTATCTCGCGATCATCGGCTTCCCCGGGCTGTCCGGCTTCTGGTCCAAGGACAAGATCATCGAAGCGGCGTTCGCCAAGGGCGGCACCGAGGGCTGGATCCTCGGCGGCGCGGCCCTGCTGGGCGCGGCCATCACCGCGTACTACATGACGCGGGTGATGCTGCTGACCTTCTTCGGCGAGAAGCGCTGGGTGCCGGACGAGGAGGGCCACGAGCCGCATCCGCACGAGTCGCCCTCGTCCATGACCATCCCCATGATCGTCCTGGCCGTGGGATCGGTCTTCGCGGGCGGGCTGTTCAGCGTCAACGACGCGTTCCTGAAGTGGCTGGAGCCGGTCACCGGCCACAGCGAAGGCGACTCCCCGCTCAGCGCCGCCGCGGTCACCGGCGGGACGATGGTGGTGCTGCTGATCGGTGTCGCCCTCGCCTGGGCGCAGTACGGACGCCGGCCGGTGCCGCGCACCGCCCCCCGCGGATCCCTGCTCACCCGGGCCGCCCGGCGCGATCTGCTCCAGGACGACTTCAACCATGTCGCGCTCGTCAAACCAGGCCAGTACCTCACCCGCGGTCTGGTCTATGTCGACCACAAGCTGGTCGACGGGGTGGTCAACGGCACCGCGGCCTCCGTCGGCGGGCTCTCCGGCCGGCTGCGAAAGCTGCAGAACGGCTATGCCCGTACGTACGCGGTCTCGATGTTCGGCGGTACGGCGGTGCTCATCGCCGCGACCCTGCTGATGAGGGCGGTCTGAGTCATGTCATTTCCCCTGCTGACGGCCACGGCCGTGGTGCCCGCGCTCGGCGCGGTGGCCACCGCCGCCATGCCCGCCGCCCAGCGCGCCGCCGCCAAGTGGGTGGCGCTGGGCTTCTCCCTGGTCACCCTCGCCCTCGCGGCGGTCGTCCTGGTCCGCTTCGACCCCGGCGGCGCCCGCTTCCAGCTCACCGAATCCCACCCCTGGATCAAGGACTTCGGCGTCCGCTACGAACTGGGCGTGGACGGGATCGCGGTCGCGCTGATCGCGCTCACCGCGGTGCTCATCCCCTTCATCATCCTGGCGGGCTGGCATGACGCCGATCCGCTGGAAGGCGCCCGCCCCAACCGCCGCTGGCGGCCCACCCAGGGCTTCTTCGCGCTGATCCTGATGGTCGAGGCGATGGTGGTGATCTCCTTCGAGGCCACCGACGTCTTCCTCTTCTACATCTTCTTCGAGGCCATGCTGATCCCGATGTACTTCCTCATCGGGGGCTTCGGGGACCGGGCCGGGGGCCGCTCCGAGGAGGAGACGGCCACTCAGCGCTCGTACGCCGCGGTGAAGTTCCTGCTCTACAACCTGGCGGGCGGGCTGATCATGCTCGCCGCGGTGGTCGGTCTGTACGCGGTCACCGCCGATCAGCTCGGCACCGGCACCTTCTCGCTCCAGGAGATCGTCCAGGCGCGGGCGGGCGGCCATCTGGACATGGCGTCCAGCACCGAGCGGCTGCTCTTCCTCGGCTTCTTCTTCGCCTTCGCGGTGAAGGCGCCGCTGTGGCCGCTGCACACCTGGCTGCCCAACGCGATGGGGGAGTCCACCGCCCCGGTCGCCGTGCTGATCACCGCGGTGGTCGACAAGGTCGGCACCTTCGCGATGCTCCGCTTCTGCCTCCAGCTCTTCCCGGAGGCCAGCAAGTGGGCCACCCCGGCGATCATGATCCTGGCGCTCATCAGCATCATCTACGGGGCGCTGCTGGCGATCGGCCAGCGGGACATCAAGCGGCTGATCGCCTACGCCTCGATCTCCCACTTCGGCTTCATCATCCTGGGCATCTTCGCGATGACCACCCAGGGCCAGGGCGGCGCCACCCTCTACATGGTCAACCACGGCGTCTCCACGGCCGCGTTGATGCTGGTGGCCGGGTTCCTGATCACGCGGCGCGGTTCGCGGCTCATCGCCGACTACGGCGGGGTGCAGAAGGTCGCTCCGGTGCTCGCCGGCACCTTCCTGATCGGCGGGCTCGCCACCCTCTCGCTGCCCGGACTCGCGCCGTTCATCAGCGAATTCCTGGTCCTGGTCGGCACGTTCAGCCGCTACCCGGCGTTCGGCGTGATCGCGACCGTCGGAATAGTGCTGGCGGCGCTCTACGTGCTGATCCTCTACCAACGCACCATGACCGGTCCGGTGAAGGCCGAGGTGCGGTCCATGCCCGATCTGCGGGTGCGTGAGCTGGTCGTCGTGGCCCCGCTCATCGCGCTGCTGATCTTCCTCGGGGTCTATCCGAAGCCGCTGGCCGACATCGTCAACCCGGCGGTCGACCACACGATGTCCGTGGTGGACAAGAAGGATCCCAAGCCCGATCACCCCGTCACCGACGCGGGCTGGTTCAGCTACAGCCCGAAGTCCGACGGTGCTTCCCACGACGGTCCTTCCGGAGGTGCCAAGTGACCCACGCGGCCACTGTCCACAGCCTGTGGACAACAGCGGCGGCGGCGCCCGACAAGATCCCGTCGCCCGATATCGAGTACGGGCAGCTGTCGCCCACGCTGATCGTGCTCGGCGCGGCGATCGTCGGCGTCCTGATCGAGGCGTTCCTCCCACGCCGCCAGCGGTACGTGGCGCAGCTGTTCGTCTCCGTGGTCGCCCTGGCCGCGGCCTTCGCCGCCGTGATCGGCCTCGCCGCCGGTGACTACGGCACCAGCAAGGCCCGTGTCGCGGCCATGGGCGCGATCGCGGTCGACGGACCGGCCCTCTTCCTGCAGGGGACCATTCTCCTGGTGGCGCTGGTGGCGGTGTTCACCTTCGCCGAGCGGCGGCTGGATCCGGTGGTGCACGGCAACCGCGTCGACTCCTTCGCGGCCCAGGCCGCCGCCGTGCCCGGCGGGGACGCCGAAAAGGCGGCCGTCAAGGCGGGGTTCACCACCACCGAGGTCTTTCCGCTGGTCCTCTTCGCGGTCGGCGGCATGCTGGTCTTCCCGTCCGCCAACGATCTGCTGACGCTCTTCGTGGCGCTCGAGGTCTTCTCCCTGCCGCTGTACATCCTGTGCGCGCTGGCCCGGCGCCATCGCGCGCTGTCGCAGGAGGCCGCGGTCAAGTACTTCCTGCTGGGCGCCTTCTCCTCGGCGTTCCTGCTCTTCGGCATCGCCCTGCTGTACGGCTACGCGGGCACGGTCGCCTACTCCGGGATCGCGGACGTCGTCGACGGCCAGGTCAGGAACGTCACCCCGGCGCTCGCCGGGACCATGGGCAACGACGCGCTGCTGCTGATCGGCGGGGCGATGGTGCTGATGGGGCTGCTGTTCAAGATCGGCGCCGTGCCGTTCCACATGTGGACCCCCGACGTCTACCAGGGCGCACCCACCCCGGTGACCGGCTTCATGGCGGCGGCCACCAAGGTCGCGGCCTTCGGCGCGCTGCTGCGGCTGCTGTACGTCGTGCTGCCGGGGCTGCGCTGGGACTGGCGGCCGGTGATGTGGGGCGTCGCCATCGTCACCATGCTGGGCGGCGCGATCGTGGCCGTCACCCAGACCGATGTGAAGCGGCTGCTGGCGTACTCCTCGATCGCCCACGCCGGGTTCATCCTCGCCGGTGTCATCGCCACCACGCCCGAGGGCATCTCCTCCGTCCTCTTCTACCTCGCCGCGTACTCCTTCGTGACCCTCGGCGCCTTCGCGGTGGTCACCCTGGTGCGGGACGCGGGCGGCGAGGCCACCCACCTGTCCAAGTGGGCCGGTCTCGGCCGCCGTTCGCCCCTGGTGGCCGCCGTCTTCGCGGTCTTCCTGCTGGCCTTCGCCGGTATCCCGCTGACCAGCGGCTTCGCCGGGAAGTTCGCGGTCTTCAAGGCGGCGGCCGACGGCGGGGCGGGCGCGCTGGTGGTGATCGGTGTGATCTCCTCGGCGGTCGCCGCGTTCTTCTACATCCGGGTGATCGTGCTGATGTTCTTCAGCGAGCCGCGCACGGACGGCCCGTCCGTGGCCGTGCCGAGCGCGCTGACCTCGTCGGCCATCGCGATCGGCGTGACGGTCACGCTGGTCCTGGGCGTCGCCCCGCAGTACTTCCTGGACCTAGCGAGCCAGGCGGGAGTCTTCGTCCGCTAGCCATCCCCACCCAGCCCCCACCCGAACCCACGGGGCTCCGCCCCCTGACCCCGGCCGGGCCCGGACACCACCACGGTGCCCGCGCCCGGCCGGAGCCATTCCCTAGTCCGCCCCTTCCCGAACCAGGGGGCTGCGGCCCCGGGATCCCGCCCTGGCAGGGACGTTGCGACGGTGTCTGAGCCGGGGTGGAGCCATTCCCCAGCCCGCCCCTTCCTGAACGCAGGGGGCTGCGGCCCTGGACCCCGTCCCGGCAGGGACGTTGTGACGGTGTCCGGGCCGGGGTGGAGCTGTCCCCCGCCTCGCCCCTTCCCGAGCGCAGGGGGCTGCGGCCCCTGGATCCCGCTTCGGCAGGGACACCGTGACGGTGTCGGGGCTGCGGCCCTTGGCGCCCGCCCCGGCGCGGATAGCGCGACGGTGTCCGGGCCGGGCGGTGACGCAATTCCAGCCCCTCCGGCGATTGAGGAGCGGGGTCCGGGGTGGAGCCCCGGCGGGGGGCAGGGGGCGGAGCCCCCTGGTTCGGGAAGGGGCGGGGTGGGGCAAGCTCGCCGCAGGCGCGACGCTAGGCCGTCGCCCTGGCCGCGTACGCCCGGACATCCGCGTCCGGGTCGGACCGGACCGAGGACAGAGCCTCCCGGGCACCCGGCTCCCGCTCCGCCATCGGCAGCAGCGCCAGCACCGCCGCCTTACGGACATCAGCGTGCACGTCGGCCAGGGCACTGGCCAGCGCCGGGACGCCGAGCCCCGGCGCCGCGGCGGACAGCGCCGTCGCCGCCCCCTTGCGCACCTGCCAGGCGGCATCGCCCAGCGCCGCCACCGCCTCGGCGTCCAGTGGCGCCGGGCATCCGGCCGAGGCCAGGGCCTCCAGGGCGGCGGCCCGGACGAGGACGTCCGGGTCCCGCAGCAGCGGGGCGAGCAGTCGGCGGGCGTCCGCCGCCCGGCCACCGGGCGCCAGGGTCCCCAGCGCCCCCGCCGTCGCCACCCTCACCTCACGCGACGCGTCCGCGACTCCCGGCTCCAGCGCGGTGAGCGCGTCCACCGAGACCAGCCCCCGTACGGCCTGGATACGGACCGCGACCGCCGCGTCCGTCAGCGCCCGCGCGAACAGTTCCGCGTCGCCGAGGCCCAGCGCGCGCAGGACGTCCAGCGCCGCCGCCCGCACCACCGGATCGGCCACGGCCAGCCCGTGGACCAGGGGTTCGCGCAGAGCGGGCTCCGGGGGCAGCACCTCGACCAGCTCGCGCAGCGAGGCCGCGGCGTCGGCGCGTACGTCGGCGTCCGTGTCGGCCAGGGCCGCCGCGAGGGCCGGGCCGGTGCCCGGTGGCGCGGTCTCGGTCAGTGCGGCGACGGCGGCACGGCGGACCGCGGGGTCGGGGTCGGCCAGATAGGGCCGGAGCGCGGCGAGTTCGGGCTGCTCCTCGGCGAGGGCGAGCAGTTCGAGGATGCGCGGGGAGCCGGCAGAGACGGCAGGGACAGGAGAGGGGGCAGAGGCGCCAGAGACGGCAGAGACAAGAGAGGCGGCAGAGACGGCAGAGGCGGCCGAGACGTCCGTGCTGGCGGACGGGACGCCCGTCCCCTCCTTACGGTCCTCATCCGCCCGTCCCGCCCCGGCCCCCGCCCGCGGCGCACTCTCACGCGGCCCCGCCGTGGCCACCTGCTCCGGCCACACCTCGCCGAGCGGGCGGGACGGCCCGCCCGCAGGCGCGTACTCCGCCACCGGGACGAGATACGGGGCGACGGGACGCGCGGTGAACTCCATCGCCCCCGACGCCGACTTGCGCAGATCCAGATGGTGCAGCCAGCCCTCGTCGTCGCGCAGCGGATGGTCGGTGCGCTCGTGGTAGAGCCCCCACCGGCTCTCCGTCCTGGCCAGCGAGGAGCGCGCGGCCATCTCCGCGCAGTCGCGGATGAAGCTCACCTCGGCGCAGCGCATCAGCTCGTGGGGCGTGTGGGCGCCCATCTCGGCGATGTCCCCGCGCATCCGCTCGAACGCCTCGATGGCGAGTGAGAGCCGGGCGCCGCTCTTGGGCGGGGCCACATAGTCGTTGACCAGGCGCCGGAGCTTGTACTCGACCTGCGGCTGCGGCGGCCCCCCGGGGTTCCGCAGCGGGGCGTAGATCAGCTCATGCGCCTCGGCGAGCTGCTCCGGGGGCAGTTCGCCCTGGTACGCCGTCTGGCGGGAGGCGTCCTCGCCCGCCAGGTCGCCGAAGACAAAGGCCCCGATCATGTAGTTGTGCGGTACGCAGGCCAGGTCACCGGCCGCGTACAGCCCGGGGACCGTGGTCCGGGCGTGGGCGTCGACCCGCACCCCCGAGGCCGAGTGGCCGCCGCACAGCCCGATCTCGGAGATGTGCATCTCCACGTCGTGGGTGCGGTAGTCATGGCCGCGCCCGGCGTGGAAGGTGGCACGGGTGGGGCGTTCGGTGGAGTGCAGGATGGACTCCAGCGCGGCCACCGACTCCTCCGGCAGATGGCTGAGCTTGAGGTAGACCGGGCCGCGCTCGCTCGCGACCTCCGCCGCGAACTCCGACATCATCTGCCCCGACCAGTAGTCGGAGTCGACGAACCGCTCACCGTGCCGGTTGACCTGGTAGCCGCCGAACGGATTGGCGACATAGGCGCAGGCCGGGCCGTTGTAGTCCTTGATCAGCGGGTTGATCTGGAAGCATTCGATCCCGGTCAGCTCGGCGCCCGCGTGATACGCCATGGCGTAGCCGTCGCCCGCGTTGGTGGGGTTCTCGTACGTCCCGTAGAGATAGCCGCTCGCGGGCAGGCCGAGCCGCCCGCAGGCGCCGGTGGCCAGGATCACCGCCCCGGCGCGCACGGTGACGAACTGGCCGGTGCGGGTGTGGAATCCGGCGGCGCCGACGGCCCGGCCGCCCGCGGTGAGCACCCGGACCGGCATCACCCGGTTCTCGATGCGGATCCGTTCGCGCATCTCGCGCCGCCGCAACTGCCGGTAGAGGACCTTCTTGACGTCCTTGCCCTCGGGCATCGGCAGTACGTACGAGCCGGAGCGGTGGACCCGGCGGACCGCGTACTGGCCGTGCTCGTCCTTCTCGAACTTCACCCCGTACCGCTCCAGCCGCTGGACCATGGAGAAGCCGCGGGTGGCGGTCTGACGCACGGTGGACTGGTCGACGATGCCGTCGTTGGCGCGGGTGATCTCGGCCACGTAGTCATCGGGTTCGGCCCGGCCGGGGATGACGGCGTTGTTGACGCCGTCCATGCCCATGGCGAGCGCGCCCGAGTGGCGGACGTGCGCCTTTTCGAGGAGGAGGACGGAGGAGCCGTGCTCGGCGGCGGTGAGCGCCGCCATGGTGCCGGCCGTGCCACCGCCGATGACGAGGACGTCGCAGGTCAGCTCCTCGGCTGCGGCGAGGGCGGGGATCTCCACGGTCGCGGCGTCCGCCAGATGCTCCCCCTTCTCCATGTGCTCCCCGTCCGCCACGTGTTCCCCCTTCTCCACGTGCTCCCCGCTCTCCGGGTGCTCCCTGTGCTCCGGACGTTTCCTGTGCTCCCTGTGCTCCCTGTTGTTCACGCCAGTTGGGCCTTTCACATGCCGAGGGATTCGAGGACCTGACGGCGCAGCGCGACGGTCGCCGCGGCGTCATGGGCGGCGCGCTCGCGCGGATGCGGGATGTCCAGCACCCGGCCCCCGCCCTCCGCGCCGCCCAGCAGCGCCACCCGGTCGCCGAGGAACAGCGCCTCGTCCACGTCGTGGGTGACGAAGACGACGGTGGCGCGGGTGCCCTGGAGCACCTCGACCAGCAGCCGCTGCATCCCGGCGCGGGTCTGTGCGTCGAGCGCGCCGAACGGCTCGTCCATGAGGACGGCGCGCGGCTCGCCGACGAGCGCCCGGGCGAGTTGGGCCCGCTGCCGCTGGCCGCCCGAGACCCGGTGCGGCAGCCGTCCGCTGTGCTCGGCGAGCCCGACGCGCTCCAGCCATGCCCCGGCCCAGCCGCGGCGCTCGGCGCGCGGCACGCCCCGTATGGCGAGCGGGAGTTCGACGTTGGCGCGCAGAGTGCGCCAGGGCAGCAGCGCGTCCTCCTGGAAGATCAGCGCCCGGTCGGCGTGCGGCCGGCTGATCGCGGTGCCGTCCTGGGTGACCCGCCCGTCGAGGGCCGGCAGCAGCCCGGCGAGGGTGCGCAGCAGGGTGGATTTGCCGCATCCGGACGGGCCGACGACCGTAAGGATGTCACCGGGCGGGACCTCCAGGTCGAGACCGTGGAGGACGGGTGCGCCGGGGCGGCCGAGGGCGGCGTCCTCCAGGCGCAGCCGCACGCCCGGTGGGGCGGCTTCGGCGCCCGGAGCGGCAGGGGTGGCCGGGGTGGTGGTGACGTCGGATGTGCTCACGGGGTGGCCGCCTCCTTGCGCGCGGGCGTCGGCCGGTCCGTGGTCTCCGTACGGGGCAGCCACCGGGTCAGCCGCCGTCCGGCCAGCTCGACCGCCGTTGAGGTGAGCCAGCCGAGCACGCCGATCGTGGTCATGCCGACGAAGACGCCCGGGTAGTCGACGATCGTGTAGTCCTGCCAGGTGCGGTAGCCGACGCCGTAGGCCCCGGAGATCATCTCGGCGGAGATCACACAGATCCAGGAGACGCCGATGCCGACGGAGAGCCCGCCGAGGATTCCGGGCAGCGCCCCGGGCAGGACGACGGACACCAGGACGCGTCCGCGCCCGCCGCCCATGGTGAGCACCGCCTCCTCCCAGACGGGCGCCAGCGCGCGGACCGCGTGCCGGGTGCTCACCATGACCGGGAAGAAGGCGGCGGTGAAGGTGATGAAGACGATCCCCTGCTCATTGCTGGGGAACATCAGGATCGCCACCGGCACCAGCGCGATGGCCGGGATCGGTCGGCACACCTCGAGGACGGGGCCGAGCAGATCGGATACGAGCGGGGAGCGGGCGATGGCGGTGCCGACCGCCACGCCCAGGACGGCGGCGAGCACGAACCCGGTGAGGATGCGGCTGAGGGAATCGGTCAGATCCTGCCAGTAGGCGCCGGTGGCGAGGCGGTCGGCGAGCTCCCGGACCACATCGGTGGCGGATGGGAACTGCGCGAAACGCAGCCACAGGTTGACGTCGAGGGCGGTGAGCAGCTGCCACAAGCCGAGCGCGGCCAGCAGCGAACCGGCCCGCAGGGTGTGGCGGGCCCAGGGGCGGCGCCGAAGCGGCCGGGGCGCGGCGGCCCGGGCTGCCGGGGGGGCGCGGCCCCGCGGCGGCGGGGGGGCGCGGGCGCGGGCGCGGGGGGCGCGCGGGGGGCCCCCCCCGCGGGCGCGG